>CAZKNI010000001.1:0-5882 GCA_964554055.1 uncultured Phycisphaerae bacterium
ATAGGATAGCGCCACCTTACGACGTATTGAGCGAGGCAGATAAGCAAAAGTTGATGTCCAAATCGCCTTATAACATCGTAGCTATTGATTTGCCACATACGCCCCCTAAAACTGCAGGGCCTGAAGAATGTTATAAAAAGGCAGCAGATACATTTCAAAATTGGCTTGATGACGGTGTTCTGATTCGAGATGATGAGCCTGTTATATATCTTTATCAACAGCGTTTTGTATATGATGATAAGGAATATTTAAGACGGGGCTTTATTGCTCGGCTGAGGATAGAGGAATTTGGGTCGGGTTCGGTTTTTCCCCATGAAAAGACGTATGGCGGACCTAAAGAAGACAGGTTGTTGTTAACAAAATTTACTCGTGCTAATATATCTCAGGTGTTTTGTTTGTTTGATGATGAGACGAATGAAATCACAAATACTCTTTATAACAGGGCGAAATATCCCCCTACCTATAAAGGAGAGCTTGACGGTGTCGCCAATGAAGTGTGGACACTCGGAGACAGAGAATTATGCCATTGGCTTGCACAGCGCATGAGTGAGCGCAAAGTGCTGATAGCTGACGGTCATCATCGTTATGATACGTCTCGTATGTATCGGGATTATTTACGTGAAAAAGAACAAATAGACGAGAATCATCCTGCGAATTATGTCGGGTGTATGTTTGTGTCGATGTCGGAGCCCGGGCTCGCCATTTTGCCGACGCATCGTTGTATATTCGGTATGCAACAATTAAATTTGGACGAATTAGCTGACGCCCTTTCCGATAGGTTTGATATTGATTGGCGAGACGATATCGATACCGGAGAAAAGCTTGAGGAAGCGTGTCTCGGATTTGGCGACTCGTCACTTGCGTTTTTTAAGTGTAATGATGAACGTGTGCTTTTAGTTCGCCCGAAGGATTTGGAAAATTTATTATCTGATTTAGCAGATGAGTATATACGTGATTGGCGTAAGCTTGCTGTTTCAATTTTGCATCATTATGTTTTGGATAAGATAATATATCCGAGATGGCTTAAAGGTGATATGCCTAAAATCGAATATTTACATTTGGCTGATGAGACGTTTGAGTTTGCGAAATCGCATTGCGATGTGCTTGGCGTATATGTGCCTGCTACGCCTATAGATGCGATGCGTAATATAAGTCTTGCGGGTCAATTAATGCCTCAGAAGAGTACGTTTTTTTATCCGAAATTAGCAACCGGTCTTGTAATTCATCCTTTGTTTTAAAGAGTCATTGTGCATAAGCTGACGGATTTGATGTGCATATAAATCTTGACAAAGGAATATTGAAAAGCTAAAGTATATCGTATCGAAGCGGGAAAATTTTGCCCGGGTGGCGGAATAGGCAGACGCGTCAGGTTGAGGGCCTGATGTCCATTATTGGACGTGCTGGTTCGACTCCAGTCCCGGGCATTTGTTAAACAAAAGCTTTCCCGAGTTTGCCTTTTGTTGTTATAGCTTTCACTTTTGCGTTAATGTTTTCGGACAGATATCGGGTAAGCTAAAAAGCCTGTCTCCGATGAAAAAGCAAATAGGTTTTGATAAATCCGATTTGTTTCTGTTGTGTTATGTGGCACTTTTGTGTAGCTGCTGGTGTATCGCTCTGTTGGAATATCCCGAAGGTGTTACGTTAGATGACGGCTGGATTCATCTTTCATTTGCTCGTAATCTCTGTCGGAATCATGTCTGGTCGATAAATCCACAGGAAGGTGTTAGCGGCGGAGCGAGTTCGATTTTATGGGTTTTGCTGTTGGCAGGGGGATATTTGTTTACGGATAACGGGGTTTGGATGTCTTATTTTTATAATTTTGTATTTTTGGGGTGTTTGAGCCTATTGCAAAGACGTTTTATAGAGGAAATTTTTCAATCGTGGCGTCATTGGAAAATAATTTTGGCGAGTCTTTTTATAATATCGGTCGGGAATCTAATTTGGTTCGCATTTAGCGGTATGGAGACGCTTGCATTTGTTGTCCCGGGCCTGTCGAGTATCTATTTTGCATCTCGCAAAGAGTATGTGTTAGCTGGAATTTTTTCCTTTTTTATCGCTCTTGTTCGTCCGGAAGGGATAATTGTTGCTGTGATTGTAGCTGTTTTGGTTCGTCGAAAACCCAAAGCATCATTTTGGATATTTTTAAGTGGATTTTCAGGATTTGTGTTGACGTGTTTTTGGAATTATTATCTTACCGGTACGATTTTGCCGAGCACTCTTATTGGAAGGCGCTGGATTATCGGTGCGAGTATGTCTGCGGAGATGAATCCTGTAAGGGTAATTGTGAATTTTTTCCGTATCGTAGGGATTTGGGGATATCGGCTTATGGAATTTGGTTTTGGGGAAGCGTTGCTTGTCAAAATTGGCTTTCCGAATTGGCTGGCATGGGCAATAGCGGGATGCGGGGGACTTTTGTGCGTTGTTGGATTTTTTCGATATTTGGATAAGATGCGATTTTGTACGAAAGGGTTATTTGCTTGGGTATTGTTGATGATATTTGCGTATTCGGTGATGATGCCTACACGGGGACATGCGGGACGATATCAGCCGATGACGATTGTTTTTGCAATGATTTGTTTTTTGTTAGGGATTGATTTTTTTTGGCGATTGAAAATCAAGTTTATGACTCCTGTAAAATTCGGAGTTGTCGGGTTGATTGTAATGTCTCTGTGTTCCGTTTATATTTGGTGTCGAATAACTCAAATGTCTCTGCTGCATATTGATAGAGTTCATATATCTGCGGCACGCTGGATAGATAAAAATACTCCTGATGATTCGAAGATAGCTGCTTTCGATATAGGTGCGCTTGCGTATTTCGGTAATCGTCGAATAATCGATCTTGGCGGGCTTATTGACCCTGAAGCCGGGATTGCGATGTATGAAAGGAGCGTCGTACGTTATATTCACGATAAAAAAGCGGATTATCTTATGATGATTTTTCCATATACTCAGCCTGATATTTATATTAATGCATTAGGGCTTGATGAAATGATAGCGAATAATCAACTTGAGTTATTGAGTCAATTTCATATTGATATTGTTCAGCCGTATTGGCCTGGCGAAGCTGAAAGGCTTTTGACGAACACAATAAAGGTATATAGAGTTAAATACTTAAATTAGATTTTAGGAAATTTAAAATGTTAGAATCCGAGAGTAAGCCTGTGTTTAGTGAACGATTCGTGAAATTGGCGACTGCGGGGAGCATTATAGCAATTGTCGGCGTGATTGTTTGGCAGATAAATAACGTTGCCGGTGCGATAGCGATATTGGAATTTGGCAATTTGCTTGCAATTTTTTTAGCGGGATTGGCAATTGGATATGTTCCGGTTAAGTTGCTGTCGTCAGGATTGTCGAAATATCAGAGATTGATAGCATCGATAGCTTTGGGTATGGGAATGTTGAGTTTATTTGTGTTATTCGGAGGGTTGGCGGGCTTGATAAGCGGGCATTGGATTTGGAAATGCTTTGTTTGGCTTATCGGTTTTATAGGGGCTATTTTGGTTTATGTTGACATAGGCAAAGCTGATGAAAATCAAGGTGAGATTGAAGGTGGAAGCGCTGTTTTTGAAGTTGGCTGGAGTTGGCAATTTGTGCTTATATTGACATTGCCTTTTTTGGTTTTGGCTTTGTTATGTGTTACAATTCCGCCCGGAGTGCTTTGGTCGGCAGAGGGATATGGGTATGATGTTCTCGAATATCATCTGCAAGTTCCTAAGGAATGGCTTGAGCATGGCGGGATTTTTCATTTGCCTTATAATGTTTATGCTAATTTTCCGTTTAACGCTGAGCTGCTGTACCTTTTGGCAATGATATTGAAAAATAGTCCGTTCGAAGCAGTTTATCTTGCCCAAATGATTCATCTGGGATTTGCGATATTATTTGTATTGGCTGTATGGATGTTTACTCGTGATTTGGGGATAAAAGCTGCAAGTGTTGCAACGGTTGCTTCAGCGTGTTGTAGCTGGGTGATGTATCTCGCTCCGTTGGCGTATAATGAAATGGGAATGATTTTTTCCGGAACGGTAGCTGCAGGAATAATATTGACTTGCTGGCGTACAGGCAAGATTGACGTAAATTTTGCTCGCGTCGGGGCGTTTGTAGGATTGTTGTTGGGAATATCGAGCGGATTTAAATACACAGCTGTTGTTATGATATCTATGCCGCTGATATTATTGTTTTTTATTGTCGTTCTTATTAAAACGAGATTTTATCAGGCATTGTTAGCGGGAGCAATTGCTGTTGTCGGTTGGACGATTACTTTTTGTCCGTATTTAATCCGGAATTATGTATGGACGGGTAATCCGGTATTTCCGTTGGCGTATAAATATTTTGACGGGAGCGATTTTGACAGCGTTTTAGCAGAGCGATGGGAAAGGGGACATGAAGCGGGGTTTGCTAACGAGAAGAATTTTAGTGATAAATTCAAAAATATCTGTCCGAGATTAGAAAAGCTTTATTGGGCAGGGTTCAGGAATGAAATTGTTGATAATTTCATAGCTGAGACGTATAGGACGAAGGGTGAATTTCAAAAAGCTGATGAAATTTTGCATCCGCCCGCTATTCTTGACTTGCCAAAATTCGGTTTAGCTATTCTGATATTGCCTTGGGTAATTTTTTTCACACGTAGGCAGCGTTTGATAGATTGGCTGATGTTATTTGTATTTTTGCTACAGACGTTTGTTTGGCTATTTTTTACTCATCTTCAAGGCCGTTTTTTGATTGTATGGCTTGTTATTTTGCCGTTTTTAGTAGCACGTTCAGCCAGTTATGTTTCGGATAAGAAGATAACTTTCGGAAATATGTTTTTGTTAGCTGTAATCTTGATTTCGTTCGGGTTTAATATTGACGATTGTATTGGGCGTTATTATAGGCATTGTTATACGCGAGACGGTAAGCCTATAAATTGGTTTGGCCAACATAGGGCATTTTTGGAAGGCCAAGTTCCGGGTTACGAACAGCTGGCAATAATAAATGAAAACTCATCGGCAAAAACGATGTTAATAGCGGAAGCGAAAGCTTTTTATTATTGCGGAAAGACAATATATTGGACTGTGTTTAATCGTAATGATTTTGCTGATGTAGCGAAAAAGCCGTTGCATGAGCTTAAGAATTACATAGCGAAAGTGCATCCGGACTTTATATTTGTTAATTGGGCGGAAGCGGATAGGCTCTCGCGTACATACGGATTTGCCAAATCGATTCGTCCTAAGATATTTTATTATTTGAGTAGCCCGCCCCGATTTAAAGTTAAGCGTGTCGGTCGTTGGGGTCGAATTATTAGATATGATAACAGGCCTGTTCCGTCTCGTGTTTTATATCGTTTGATTTATAGCGAAAAAAGCTACATAAATAAGAAACAGCGAAAACGGTGATTTTTAACGCATTTCTTGGACTCTTTGTGTTTGATAAATTGGGTCGGAGACATCGCCCCCCCGACGATGTATCCGACCCGTTAAAGTAAAAAATATAATAATGAGAAAAGGATATAAATATATAATACAAGAAGCAAAGCTGCAAACTGTTCGCTTTTTAAACTGTTCCCCGAAAGGCTTAGCATAGCAATCCCTTTGGACATGAATATATATTATATTATCGGATTAAGTATAATTAAATCTTTAGTTTTGAGTAATTTCAATGTCTATAACGTCTCTATTTTATGAAGAAATATTATTATTTTATTTTTCTGTTAACCCGCATTTCCCACAAGAACAAGCTGTTTTTTCGAAACAAAAAGCATTATAACTAAATTTACAAAAAATTTACGAAAAACGCTATGCCCGAAAGAAAGACTTTTATATGACAGAGTGTAACCGGCAAACATTTGAATTTCAAACAAAAATTAAGCACAATGTCGCAGCTCGTTTCGACATTCGACAGCGGAA
>CAZKNI010000002.1:0-8274 GCA_964554055.1 uncultured Phycisphaerae bacterium
CGTTGTGGGTCAACCTTCGCCGCTGCTTGTGATGATTCCGCCAGCAATTGATGAATCAGTTTGGGTGTCCATGAACTTTCTCGCGATATTTGCAGGGCGTTTATTAAATAATTATGCCTGAGATTGCTTCGTTTTTCCGCCAATTCCGCTAATTCAAGAGTTTCGGGCTGAGTGAATATTAAATAGATGACAGCTGCTGGGCCTAAGCCAATCGAACTCAGCCATAAAATTATCATTGTCCATCGCAGTATATTAGGAAGCTCAAATAATGCTGATAAGAAAATTACGAATGTGCTGACAATAAACAAAGCACATATCCATAAAAGCGTTATTTTGCATAATTCGATTTTTAGCCAACGTCTGCGAACAAGTTCTATGACGTTTTCTATCGGCTCGATTAGCGAAGAATAGCTTGAAATGTGGCTTAAATATTGCTTGTTGTTCATTTTCCCGCTCATACAATAATTATAGAACAGATGTTTGATTCTTACAAAGGTTTATGGTATTTTTATTGTTTGTTCCTTATTATTTAACGGGAGTGTATCGTAAATATTACATAAAATAACAAAGGTTTTTGGAGGTTTTACAAATGTCAGTCAGTATAGAACAAATACATGCACGGGAGATATTGGATTCTCGAGGTAACCCGACAGTTGAAGTTGATGTAATGCTCGGCGACGGCAGCTTCGGACGGGCAGCTGTTCCTTCGGGGGCGTCGACAGGTGAACATGAAGCTGTTGAGCTTAGAGATGGCGACAAAAGCAGATATATGGGTAAGGGTGTTAAGCAAGCTGTCGAGAATATAAACGAAATTATCGCTCCGGAAGTTCTAGGCCTCGATGCTCGTCAACAAGAAGTCGTCGATCAGGTTATGATAGAGCTTGACGGAACCGAAAATAAGGGCAAGCTTGGCGCGAATGCAATTTTAGGTGTTTCGCTTGCAGTTGCCAAAGCTGCTGCGGAATATTGCGGGTTGCCTTTGTTCAGATATATCGGGGGGTCTGGAGCACATGTTTTGCCTGTTCCGATGATGAATATTCTCAATGGGGGGAAGCATGCAGATAATAATGTTGATTTGCAAGAATTTATGATTATGCCGTTCGGTGCGGAAAATTTTGCTCAAGCTTTACAAATGGGAGCAGAAGTTTTTCACACTCTCAAAAAGGTGCTTTCATCGAAGGGATACAATACAGCTGTTGGCGATGAAGGCGGATTCGCTCCGAATTTGAAGTCGAACGAAGAAGCACTTGACGTTATTATGGAGGCTATCGAGAAGGCGGGATATAGGCCCGGCGAGGATATATATATTGCTCTCGACCCCGCTGCGAGTGAGCTTTACGACAATGACAAAAAGGCATATCATTTTTTCAAGAGTAATCCCGATAAGTATATCAGTGGCGAAGAAATGATAGAATTTTGGAAGGGACTTGTCGAAAAATATCCGATTCGTTCGATAGAAGACGGTCTTGCTGAAGATGATTGGGAAAGCTGGGCAAAAATGACGGAGGCTCTCGGTGATAAGATTCAAATCGTAGGCGATGATTTGTTTGTTACGAATACAAAGCGTCTTGCGCGAGGGCTCGAAGAGGGCTCTGCAAACAGCATTTTGATAAAACTTAATCAAATAGGAACTCTCACCGAAACGCTTAATACGATAAATCTTGCAATGCGTAACGGCTGGTCTGCTGTCGTATCTCATCGTAGCGGAGAAACGGAGGATAGCACGATAGCTGACCTTGTTGTAGCAACAAATACGGGACAAATCAAAACGGGTTCCGCTTGTCGAACGGACAGAATTTGTAAATATAATCAATTATTACGTATTGAAGAAGAGCTTGCGGAAGCTGCTGTTTTCGGCGCCCAATTTTGGACAAAGCCGTAATTGTGTAACTTAAAATATAGAGAAATTGAGGAAGGGTATTATGGATTCGTCATCTGCCGGTTTGACATCCGAGCTTAAGCGTGTACTCTCGTCAAATCTCGACAGAGTCAAAAGCAATATTGCAGAATCGGCAGCTCGGGTCGGCAGAGACCCTTCGACAATTACACTTGTAGCTGTAACGAAATCTGTTGGACTCGATGTCGTTCGAGCTTTACTTGAGTTAGGGCAAACTGAACTTGGAGAAAATCGAGTCCAACAGCTTGTTCAGCGTTCCGGGATGATTTCCGAACAGTTAACTCGCATGCCTGTTGTTCTTCACGGTAAGCATCTTCCCAAACCGAATTGGCACATGATAGGTCATTTGCAACGCAATAAGGTTAAGCCTTTGTTGCCTATTGTCTGTTTGATTCATTCGGTTGATAATCTCAGGCTTGTAGAGGAAATCAATAATCGTGCAAAAAAGATTAATAAAGTTCAGGATATATTGATAGAGGTAAACTGTTCCGGTGAGCCTCAAAAATTCGGTCTTCAAGTAGCAGCTGTCGGACATTTTGTCGAGCAGATATCTTCGCTTGAATTCATACGCGTAAGGGGGCTGATGACAATGGCTGCTCTTACGAACGACCCGGAGCAAACAAGGCCTACATTTGAAAGATTGTACGAAATTTTTCTCGAAACAAAAATGGAATTTCAATTCGGAAAAGAATTTGAACATCTCTCGATGGGAATGAGTCAAGATTATCAAATAGCTGTCGAGTCGGGGGCTACAATTGTAAGGATAGGCAGCGCATTGTTTGAAGGTATCCCTCAACAAAACAATGATTGATTTAATTAAATATATATTTACTGATTTCGATTTGTTTTTTATCTATCGAAAGCTTTTAGTTATCTTTTGTACGGTTTATACAGCTATTAGGATTACTCAAAGTCTTTGGCGTTGGCTCGAATATTTTTATACGCCGGAAAAGACGCGTAAATTAATGAGAGGCTATCTTGCTGTTCAATTGCTTCGTGTCAGATGGGTAAAATTCTGGCGAGAATATCTGCAAATCGTTCTGCTCTGCGGTATAATATTATTGTTGATTCATCTTCACAAATATATCGGTAACGGATGATAATAATGGACAATGATAATACACAAATGCAGAATAACGATAAGCATTCGGACAAAAAAATAGACATTAAACAAATGCCAACCGAAGAGCTTAGAATCTTAGCGGGACAATTGATGCTTACGGTGCCGCCTACTGTGAATCGCGACGAACTAATTGGCATTATTGAAGACAGGCTCAAGGTGATAGACGCTATTCCTCGTCAAGCACTGATTGATATTGTTGTTTGGTCGCATCGACCTATAAGTCAATCTGCAGACAAGTTAACTTTGATTCGTGAAATATCCCAGATAAAGTTTACGCGTTATGAGGGGCTTTCTCATCGGGGGCTGATTGCGCTTGCAAAATTAAAGGGTTTGAGTGTTCAAGAAGATTTGCCGACGGAAAAATTGAGGAGAATCCTGATGGACAGCGAAGGCATTTCCGGTTGGATATCTCGAAAACGAAGAGAGCTTCTTGCGAAAGTAATCGGAAAGCTGATAGACGAAGATAGCAAAACATCAAGAGAATATCAATTTCTGCCGGAGAAGCAACAAGATAATTCGCCTTCTCTCCAAAAAACAATAGAACAGCAGGGAGTCGTAGGGGGAATAGCTTCCAAGCTGCGAGGAGCAGCAGACGATTATATAAACGCAAAACTTGACGAAATCGAAAGGCGAATCGACCAAAAGCTCGATGACATCGACAGAAGACTCGCTGAGTGGCGTGATCAGGAAATAGCAAACAGATTGAAGATTATAAAAATTACTCTAATAGCATCCGCTATTATCGCTTTTATCAGCTTGATTTATAGCTATCTGAAAATGCACGTTTAGAAATATATGTAATTGTGTTTGGATTCGAATGGGACGTAAGCGGAAAAACAAAAAAAATAAAATCAGAGTGGAATTTCGACCTAACTTGGCGAAGCCTGCTCGCAAAAGCTCGGGTATTTGGACGAAAAAGTTGAAAGAGCAGCCCGAAGAGCTTGAAGATGCTGATTCTTCACAGGCGTTTAAAGGTAAAGGCGCATTAGCTAAAAAACGTACAATTGATATATCACGAGCGGAAAATTTAATCTCACTTGAAAAATCCGCTGAAAATCCGCCAAGTGAAAGCGGCAATTTGATTAGCGGTACGGTAACTTCCGTGCACGAGCAATTCGTAAAAGTAGATGACGGAAATATCGTTCGAACGTGTGTGTTGCGAAGAGTTTTAAAATCGCTTTTGCTCGAACAACGAAATGTAATAGCTGTTGGCGATTCGGTTGAGTTTACGCCTATCGAACCGGATGAGGGTGTTATTGAACGAATAGGGCAGCGATATGGAATGTTATTCCGTCGCTATCGACACAAGGAGCATTTAATTGTTACGAATGTCGATCAAATTTTGATTGTAGCTTCGGTAGCTCAGCCTGAGCTTAGAATACATCTCGTAGATAGATATATTGTAAGCGCATTGATTGGCGGATTAACTCCGATAATCATATTCAATAAAATAGATTTGCCAAATTCCGAGCCACTTGACGAATATGACAAAATTTATCGTGAAATAGGATATACGGTTATCCGAACAAGCGTTGTTAACGATGAGGGTATCGATAGAGTACGTCTCGTTATGAAGGGCAAAAAAACAGCTTTAGCTGGCGTAAGCGGTGTTGGCAAGAGTTCTCTTATCAATGCTGTTCAGCCGGGGCTTAATTTGAACACTCAGCCAGTCAATCGCGCAACGAAAAGAGGCGTGCATACGACGACAACGGTTCAGCTGCTAAGACTTGATTTCGGCGGGTATGTTGTTGATACACCCGGCATCAGGCAATTTGCATTAGCAAGAATAAACAGGAAAGAATTAGACGAATATTTTGAAGATTTTATTCCATTTTTAGGAAAATGTAAATTTCCCGATTGCGTACATATTCACGAAAAAGGCTGTGCTGTCAAGGAGGCACTCGAAGAGGGCAAAATAGCGTTGCACCGATATGAAAGTTATCTGAAAATTTACAATGATGAAGAAGAATTTCTCGAGCCATGGGACAAATAACTCTTCCAATTTCGGAAATATTTTATTCGCTACAAGGTGAAGGAAAGCTCGTCGGGACGCCTTCCGTGTTTGTTCGTCTTGCAGGTTGCCCGATTCGATGCGACTGGTGCGATACATCGTATGCATGGGATACAGCTAAGGCAAATAGATTATCCGTTAATGAAATAATATCCTGTGTCAAAACAGTAAGTACACAAATAGGTGCAAATAAATGTAAGGGATTTTCCCGACATATTGTTGTTACGGGCGGCGAACCTTTAATTCATCGTAATCTCAAGGCGCTCATAAACGAATTACGAAATTTGAATTTTCATATAACGGTCGAAACATCGGGAATTATGTTTCGTGAATTTTTGTGTTCTCTTATGAGTATTTCGCCTAAACTCGATAATCCGCGATATGAACTTAAGCCCGATGTCATACGAAAGCTAATTAGCCAAGCGGATGATTATCAGATAAAATTCGTAATAGATAAACGAAGCGAAATAGAAAAAGTTCTTGAGTTTATTGACAAATATCGATTTGTCTCACGGGACAAAATTATGCTTATGCCAAAAGCAAAAAGTCATCGTATTTATGATAAGACAGCTCCTAAAGTTGCTAAATGGGCGCTCGAATTTGGATTGATTTTTTGTGATAGGCTTCAACTTGCACTCGATATGAAATGAGATTTTTAGAAAACGAATAAAGATTTATTATTCCTTTTTTGGTAGGGCACATATATTGCCTCGCAGCTCTCGACGTCTTTAATTCCGTCAGTTAGCATCCGTTTGATTCTCTGTTTTGCCAATTTTACATAATTTTCCGATATATCAATGCCAATATAGTTTCGCCCTAAAAGAGCTGCTGTTAACGTTGTTGTTCCCGAACCGTTGAACGGGTCGAGCACGATATCGCCCGGATTTGAGGAAGCCTTTATTATTCGAGCTAACAGCGAGATAGGCATTTGACAATTATGCCAGCGCATTCGCTCTTTAAAAGTTCCGCATACTCTCGAATATCGCCAAACATCATCGGGAATTTTTCCTCTTTTGTTTGCTCGTTTGTCGTTATAAATCAGTTGACGAGCGGACGGCATACGAATGTCTTCATCATTGAATACGAAATTTTTCGGATGATTCGTAAAATAGAAAATGTGCGTATGTGCTCTTGCGAATTTCTTTCGGGTCTGCTGGCCAAAAGTATAATGCCATATTATCCAATTTCGCATATTTAAGCCGATTTTTCTTGCTATCATCCTGATTTCCGCTGCATATTCATCCCCTATTGCGATATAAAACGAACCGTTGTCAGCTAAAACATTTTTACAGATTTTCATCCATTTTTCTGTCCATTCAACATATACATCGTATTCTTTATTGTCGTCATATTTATCATATTCATATCCTATATTGAAAGGAGGGTCTGCAAATATTAATTGCACTTGCAACCCGCTTGCTTTGGAAAGCAATTCGATACAATCTCCACAATATAGATTATTCGGTTCAAGGTTCATCGGTCTGTAATCTTCTGATGACAAAAACGCATTTTCAGGTTATTATATTTCAACGAAAAACAATAATATTCCGTTAACAGATATTTGTCCAGAGGATAACAATAATGGCAGAAACTTTCGAAGAGGTAATTCGTCAAAACAAGCGGAACAGTTTGTTGCTCGCTATATTATTTTCTTGTTTTGTAATAATACTCGGTGCTGTAATAGGAGCGTCAATTAACAAATATCAACTGGGCGGAGAATGGCGAGACGGTATGCTCCGGGGAATGATTTTTGCTTTTTCGCTCACAATATTTATGCTCATTTTTAGCTATTTCGGAGGCGCAAAAACCGTACTCGCAATTTCGCACGCTAAGCCAATAGAGAAACGAGATGACCCGCAACTATATAACGTTGTCGAAGAAATGAGTATAGCTGCTGGTGTTCCTATGCCTAAAATATATATTATCGACGATACAGCCCCTAATGCTTTTGCAACGGGTAAAGACCCGCAACATTCCGCAATAGCTATTACTCTCGGGTTGCGAAAAAAGCTTACTCGTGAAGAGCTTCAAGGAGTAATTGCACACGAAATGTCTCATATACGTAATTATGATATAAGATTTGCTATGCTGATGGCTGTCCTCGTTGGAGTTGTAGCTTTGCTTTGTGATTTCTTTTTGCGTTCAATCTGGTATGGTGGCACAAGACGCTCGAGAAGTTCTTCGTCTAAAGGTAACTCGGGAGTAGGAGGCTTGATTCTGTTGCTTATAGCAATTTTATTAGCGATAATTGCCCCTCTTGTAGCAAAATTGATTGAATTAGCTGTTTCTCGGGAACGAGAATATCTAGCTGATGCTTCAGCAGTAGATTTGACGCGAAACCCGATTGGCCTTGCTAATGCTCTCGAGAAAATCGCACAAGATAAAGAAGTCCTTGAAGCGGCAAACCGAGCAACTCAGCATTTGTATATTATCAATCCAATTAAACCGTTTGAAGAACGGGCTAAAACAATGTTTCGAACGCACCCGCCCGTTAAAGACAGAATTGCAAGATTACGAGCAATGGGATAAATTGAGTTTACCTCAAAACGATTTTATGGTATAGAAATAATACCTTAATGGAGTAACATAGATGCGTATAGTTGTAGAAAAAGGTGAAGCCCGATTCGTAGAAAAGCAATTTGCGGGCGGCACTATTTACATCGGTAATCACAGCCAATGCCATATAGTTCTTCCCGGAAGCAATCAAATAGCTCCTCGGCATTTGATGATTTTCGAAGAAGGCGACAAATGGTTTGTCGAGCCTCTGCATGACCAATATCATATAACAAAGCTGAACGGACGATTGCTTCGTGAACGAACGGAATTAAAAGACAAGGACGTAATTACATCCGGTGGCTTTGCGATTCACGTGTTTCCATCAGAAAAGAGTGAGGATAAATCCGTACCCGTACAGGTAACAGCAAAGGGTCATCAAGAACTGCAGAAGACGATAGGGTTTTCTTTGGAAGATTTGAAGCTTCCGGAGTCCGTGATTATCAAACAAATCAATGAAACGTTTAGCTTATCGAGAGGAAGATTGGGATATTTATCTGTTTTAGCTCTTCGCATGCTCGAGGCTCCGGATGTCAGAACATTGATGACGATTGTTGTCGATGCGTTGATTAAAGATTTCGATGCTTGCTGTGCGTGGATAGGGCTACGTAGCGACGGAGAGGGTCATTTGCATCTTTCGACAGGCAAAGATCTTATGGGGAATTCCGTAGATGCTCCTCCGACAGCTAA
>CAZKNI010000003.1:0-6440 GCA_964554055.1 uncultured Phycisphaerae bacterium
AGGTTATGATTCTGATAATGATTCTTTATTATTCTATACTAATTCTTCTATTTTTAATCTTCCTTTTAATTCTTCTGTTAATGCTTACCAATTATATTATTATAATGATTATCTACTTCAAAAAAAGCTCAATTACCGGTACGGTAACATTAGGCTTCTTCACCGGAAGCTCGAGTATAACATCATCTTGTTTTATATCGCCATATTCCAATCGATGAAGTTCGGGCGAAATTAATTTAATCTCGGAAGCATCATTCAACAGCTGAGCGTATTCAATACGCTCTTTAGGTACGCTGTTGATAACAAGATGCTTAAAAGGCCAAGCAAAAATATGAATATACAAACGATTCGTGTCCGGATTATATGTCAGCCGGCAATCCTTAGGAGCTTGAAACTCTTCCGGTGCCTGCGTGCAATTATATATAGAGCGGCTATGATGCTTCATCCATTTTCCTATACCCTGTAATCTATCAACAGCACGCTCGTCAAATTCTCCTCTGCCTGTCGGGCCAACATTTAGCAAAAGATTTCCGCCTTTGCTAACGGTATCGATTAACATTTGCACAAGCTGATCAATACTTTTCCAAGACTCTTCGTCACGATGATAACCCCATGAGCCCGAGAAAGTTTGGCAAGCTTCCCAAACAACAGGCTGACCGTTTACCTTTACCCAAGCTTGCGGCTGAAATTGTTCGGGCGTCTTAATATCCCAAACATCGTCGATATCGAGCCTATCGTTCAAAATTATATTAGGCTGAAGTTCTCTGACAAGCTTATAAAGATTTTCGCTATCCCAATCGTCTTTGCCCTTTCCTATCCAGCCTTTTGGACGCCAAGGCTGAGTAGCAGGATAGCTAAAATCAAACCAAAGAATGTCTATCTTGCCAAACTCGGTAAGCAGCTCACGCACTTGATTGTGAAGATATTCAATATATTTTTTCTGATTACGAGATTTGTTGAGTTTTTCTCTATCAGGATGATTGCGCATAGAATGTATATCGTCTATCGTAAAATCGGGATGATGCCAATCAATAAGAGAATGATAAAATCCGACTTTCATATTTCGATTTCTAAAGGCGTCAACCATAGGACGCAATAAATCCCGACCGGCTGGAGTGTTTGGAGCTTTGTAATCGGTAAACTGGCTATCCCACAAGCAAAATCCCTCGTGATGCTTCGTTGTTATAACAAAATATTTCATGCCTGCGTTCGAAGCAAGCTCCGCCCATAAATTAGGGTCATACAAATCAGGGTCGAAATGTTTAAAATATTTATCATATATTTCATCCGGAATCTCCTCACGATGCTTTATCCATTCATGCCGAGCAGGCAGAGCATATAGCCCCCAATGAATAAAAAGCCCGAAACGGTCTTTCACAAACCAACTTGTATCGCCACGTGTTTGTTTTGTTTGCAGTGTCATTGTATTGCTCCTAAAAATCAAAGCCGCTGTAATTTCTATCTTAAATCTCAAATATAGCAATTACAGCGGCGTATGCTAACGATATATTATAAGATTGTCAAGCTTATGCTAATTTTTTTGCCGATTCGACAATATCGTTAGATGTCAAGCTACAATATTTAAGTAAATCGTCGGGAGTTTTGCCGGACTTCGGTATTCTACGCACAAGCATTGAACTGACTTTTATATCGCCTTGGGCAGCTGATATCTCGGCAATGTTCGAAGCTAACCCGCCAATGTAATTGTCTTCGACCGTTAAAATCTTATTGCCTGACTTTTTGGCTGCTTCTATGATTGGCGCCGGATTTATAGGCAGAGAATAGGCATCAATAAGCGATGCTTCTATTCCGTCGGATTTAAGCGCTTCTATTGCTTTCAGAGATTCATGAACCATATACCCTGTCGCTACAATAAGCAAATCTTTACCCTCTGCCAGCTGCTTCGAGCCGCCAATCGAAAACTCTTCATCAAGCTTGTACAACAAAGGTGTGTCGGGTCTCATTGTACGAATATAACACATTCCGTCTCTATCAGCTGCCAGCTGAACACATTTGTAAGCACAAACAGCATCAGCGGGATTGAATATAACCATAACGGGCTGACCGTTTTCTTGTGCACTTGTGAAGGCTCGGAAGAAAGCTGAATCTACAAGTCCCATCTGGCTTGGCCCGTCAGCTGCTAATGTTATTCCTATATGTGAGCCGACAAATTTTATATTTGCGCGAGAAATGACGGCCATCTCTATTTGATCATAGCCCCGAACGAGAAATTTTCCGAAGCTCGACACAAAAGGAATATATCCGGCAGCAGCAAAACCGGCAGCAGCGGATATCATATTTTGCTCAGCTATTTTACATTCAATAAACTTTTCCGGTTGATCTTTGTGTAAATAAATAGCAAACGTTGAATTACTGACATCACCGTCAAGAGCGACGATTCTTTCGTCGAGTTTAGCAATTTCACGAAGAGCCAAGCCATACGCTCGTCTGCTGGCAAGTTTCTTGTTTGATTGCCATTTGGCTTGAAATCCGTCACCTTCGAGTAATTTGTCAAAATCAGGATTAGGCAATTTTCCTTTCGGTTTCGGCAACTCAACAGGAACAGCTTCAGGTTTTTTAGGCTTAAATCCCGAGACATCAATATCAGCTGGAATATTTAACTTTTGCCGCATTGCATCCAAATCAGCTAAAGCTCTGTCAAGCTTTTCCTTTGGCAAGGGTTTGCCGTGATTGCTTTTGTCTTTAAGGTCGGCAACGCCCCAGCCTTTTTCTGTCTTAGCAATTATTGCAATAGGCTTATCGCCTGTGCCAACCTTTTCTAAAGCGGAAAGAATCTCATCGGGATTATGCCCGTCAATCACGATTGTCTGCCAACCAAATGCCTGTATTTTCCGATTCAGAACATCGGCACTTTGTTGCTTCGAGACATAATCCGCCTGGCCTTGACCGTTACAGTTTACAATAAGGCAAACATTCAATAACTTGTGATCGACAACAAAGTCCATCGCTTCCCAAACTTGGCCTTCACGTATTTCGCCATCGCCACAAATAACATATATTTTTTTGTCTATCTTGCTAAGTCTGGCAGCTAAAGCTAATCCGGCAGCTACGGAAAGCCCCTGTCCGAGAGAACCCGTCGCGGCATCGAAAAACGGAAATCCTTCAGCTGGATTCGGATGTCCATCGAGAACACTGTCAATTTCTCGCAATGTATCTACATCGGAAGGCGTGAGTTTGCGCGCTTCACGAGTCGATTTTCCAACAACACCGCCAAGGTCAGCATAAGCGCCATATATAATCGGAACAGCATGACCTTCCGAAAGTACAAGCCTATCACTCTGATTGTTCCACGGGTCGTCAGGGTCATACCGCATTTGATGATACATCAGAACTGTCGTCAGATGTGCAAGGCTTAAAGCTGAACTGGGATGCCCGGAGCCTGCCGATGTTGTCATACGAACCGCCAATTTCCCGATTTCTATCGCTCTATCGTTTACCAAATCCGCAAAAGACGTCATAGCTACCTCCAATCAAATTAATACACATAAAATATATAATTTACCGCATCGCTTGAAACATAAAAGGATAACCAAATCAAAAGAAGAAAACAAGTTTTTGATTAAAATTGTCAAATAAAATATCAATATTGTCACTAATTTCGAATATTTACAACAGAAGATTCGACAGCCGGCAAACTTTACAATTTTCCGTTCACAAATAATTGTTTCGATGATAAAATCAACTGAACAGGTTATCGCGGCGGAAGAACAAATAAATATCGGAAATAAAATTATGGATAATCAAAGACGCTTCGAACAATTAATCAGAGCACATCACCCTTGTGTATTGATTATAACATACGAAGAAGATTATGCACTTGAAATTATCACAAAAACAGCTAAACGTTTAACTCGCCAATTGTGGATTTGGTCTGTAATCGATGGGCTACGAGACGGAATGAGGCTCGAAGAGGGGCTACCGATTTCCGATACGGAACATCCTGCAGCAGCTCTATATTTTTTGCTACAACGGGAAAACAACTCAATTGCAGTTATGAGAGATTTGGCGCGGCATTTGAACGATGCACGTACGCTCAGATTGCTTAGGGAAACAATTTCAAAATTTAGGCGGGCGGGAGGAACTTTGATTCTGTTAGACAACGAAGACAGCTTTCCGCAATCTATTCATTCTGTTGCAACCCAATTTGAATTATCATATCCCGATGAAGCTGAACTTGAAGAAATTGTTATTTCCGCTTTACGGGAATATAACAAAGAAAATCCCATAAAAATTGATATCACGAGAAAAGAATTACCTATTATCATTCGTAATCTCAAAGGACTTAGCAGAACTCAAGCATATCAAGTGATAATCGACGCTGTGGCGGAAGATCATCGCTTTCATATGGGAGATATAAACACGATTTTGTCTCGCAAAAGACAGATGATTCAAAAAGGGGGATTACTTGAATATGTCGAATCTCCTACAAATTTGGACGAAATAGGCGGACTTAAACGATTAAAGCATTGGCTCAAACAGCGAGAAGAAATTTTCTCCGAAAATGCAGCAGACTTTGGGCTCGAAGCGCCAAAAGGTGTATTAATGTTAGGCGTACAAGGCGCAGGCAAGAGTTTATGTGCGAAAGCTATTGCGACGGCTTGGCATCGTCCGTTATTAAGACTTGATGTCGGAGCATTATACGACCGTTATATAGGTGAATCCGAACGCAGACTTAGAGACGCACTGCGTCAGGCGGAAATGATGTCACCTATTATTTTTTGGATTGATGAAATAGAAAAAGCTTTTGCCTCGGCAGCCAGCAGAAGCACTGATGGCGGACTCTCTCAAAGAATGTTCGGAACGCTTCTTACATGGATGCAAGAACACAAATCAGCTGTGTTTATCGTTGCTACGGCAAATGATATTGAAGCATTGCCGCCGGAATTATTGCGTAAAGGCAGATTCGATGAAATATTCTTTGTCGATTTGCCCTCATTTGACACACGCAAAGAAATATTTAAAATACATCTCCGAAAAAGGCAGAGAAATCCCGACAATTTCGATATAGATGCATTATCCGCTGCTTCGGACGGATATAGCGGAGCGGAAATAGAACAAGCAATTGTCGCTGCTCTTCATAATGCCTTTGCAGAAAACAAGGAACTTGACACAAGTCTTATCATAAATGCATTAGAGCAATCGCCGCCATTATCCGTTACAATGGCGGAACGGGTACAAGCATTGCGTGAATGGGCAAAAGGAAGATGTGTACCTGCCGACGAATAATATACATATAAAAGTTGCAAAATCCGGTAATATGAAATATATAGAGAAATTTTATAATCGTACAACTTGAGGAATTTGGTCTTATTTTGACGGAGATTCGAAATTGAAATATTCACAAGCATTTATTCCTACTGTTCGAGAAGTTCCCTCGGACGCTACGATAGCTTCACACATACTTATGATAAGAGCAGGACTAATTCGTCAGTTGGCAGCTGGCATATATTCGTATCTTCCACTTGGCTATCGAGCGTTACGTAAAGCGGAGCAAATCGTTCGAGAAGAAATGAACAAAGCTGACGCTATCGAACTTCATATGCCTGTCCTTATTCCCACGGACCTGTTCAAAAAGACAAATCGCCTTGATGCATTCGGGCCTATTCTTATGAGATTCAAAGATCAACACGATGCAGAGTTGGCGCTAGGCCCGACACATGAAGAAGTTATCACCAAAATTGTTGCGGAGCACATAACATCATATAAACAGTTGCCGATAAATCTATATCAAATTCAAACAAAATTCAGAGATGAAGAAAGGCCAAAGTCAGGCGTGCTTCGTACACGTGAGTTTCTGATGAAAGATGCTTATAGCTTTCATACGAGCATTGAGGATTTAGACAACACATATCAACGAATGTATGATGCATATGTACGAATATTTAAAAGGTGCGGGCTCCCTACTTTAGCTGTAGAAGCAGAATCAGGGCCTATCGGAGGCTCCTTAAGTCATGAGTTCATGACATTAACAGACGTCGGAGAAGATCAAGTTGTAATATGCGAGAACTGCAAATATGCAGCCAACGTCGAAAAGGCGGAACGAAAAATAAATGATGTTGATATAAAAGAAATTTCGACACAATCAGCGGCAAAAAAAGAGCCTACGCTTGATAAAGTGCATACACCTAATATGTCAACGATTGCGGATGTAAGCGAATTCTTAAAATGCAAGCCTCAACAAATGATAAAAACTCTCGTATATCGGGCGGGAGATGATGTAATTGTAGGATTAATCAGGGGCGATCACGAAGCTAACGAAGCCAAGCTCGCTAAAGCTGCTGGCGTAGAGGCTCTCAAATTGGCAGATGACGTAACGATTCGAGAACTCACGGGAGCTGAAGTCGGATTCGCAGGACCCGTTAAACTCGATACCCAAAAAGCCTGCAAAATTGTTGTTGATTATGACGTCCTGACGATAA
>CAZKNI010000004.1:0-5335 GCA_964554055.1 uncultured Phycisphaerae bacterium
GATTTTTATTATTTGATTAAGGTAAAGCAGATTATGGTCGGATATGCCTATGACATCGGTCATCGAAAATCTCAAAGAATATTGACACAGGCAATGCGTCAAGGTGCACTGGTCTGGGCGCAAACAATAGAACAAATAGACTCACAAGCCCTTAAAGGCAATCTTTGTGAACCCGAAGACGACAATAGCGTTTTGTGGCTGAGTCTTGAACGCCCTACCGATAATCTCGATGCTTTGATAGGCAGATATTATCAACTTGTTATCAATTTGAGCGAAGCAAGATATTTGACCGTTTCCGATTTGATAGACGTTCGTCAGGAGCAAGACTCAACGATTCTCGTATTTAATAAGCCGGAAAATATTCAGGTAATGCAGCGTAGAAAATTTCATCGTGAAGTTCCGGAGACTTCGATTCCCGTCTATATAAGTTGGCAGGAAACGCCTGCCAATAAAGACAGCGGAATTAAAACGCCTTCGGTTGGCAAAATAGCAAATATAAGCCGACTTGGCATGTCGATACGAACAAGTGCCGAGCTTGACCGATATCTATTCGTTGGCGATACAATTCATATTCGATTTGCTTTCAATGTTAAGGAACCCGAATTATTTACATCCGCTGTTATCTGCCACAAAGAACTTGTAACAAATACGGAAGAGTTGTTATTAGGAGTACAATTTATACAAAACAATCAAAGCAGAGATTTTACCGAAAGACTCCAGCAGAATTTGTCGAAATATAAGTCAACGAAGAAGGGAGCTTAAATATGTACGCAATCAGTTTACCGTGGGAACAATCAAACGATATATTGCAATGGGCAATAGAAAATAAAGTGCATTTACGTATTACCGTTAGGTTTGGACGTGATTGGATTGAAGTGCCATCACAATTTATCGGGGGAACGCCGCTTAAAGAGCTTGTAATACAGCAATTTCATTGCCCGTGGACAGAAAAAATGCTTGTAGGCCAACTTCTGCCTTGTAGCTTTCGTAAAGGTAATTGCAAGATTATGTTTATTTCTGCAATTATCGACATGAAACAAATGGAAACTCCCGACGGACAAGGAAAAGCATATATTCTATCGTGGCCCGAGGGACTTCAACAGATGCAACGTCGTTTATTTTTCCGTGCCGCTATTCCCGACGAAATGAATCTGAAGGTTAAAATTTGGGAGTCAGTTCCCGTCGTTGATAAAGCTCCCGATACCGAGCCGATTTTGACGGGTAAATTGACAAATATCAGTGTTGGCGGTGCACAGATAGAGATAGACTCCGAAAATCAAATATGCCTCAATAAATCATATTTGCTTGAAGTTGAATTGCCAGCTCCCGAAGAACCTTTACTTGTTGTTGCACAAACAAGAAGAATAGAAGCTGTCCCGGGAACATCCGTGTATAAATACGGAATGCAATTTCTTTCGCTGGACAATACGCCAGCTGGCCAAGAAGCTATGATTAGACTTGCACGATTTGCAAATTATGTTCGCTCGCTATATCATACAAAAGAACGCGTGCAAAGCTAATTACCTGTTCGCTTCTAAAAGCTGGCTATCGGATATCGGCATATTCGAATATTCGGATATGCTCTAAATATAATCAGCAAACTTTTACAGCATTGCGCTGCGAATCGTCAGCGGCACAACTCGCTTTTCCAAAAATCAAAATGTAGAAAAATTGCTTTCTGACAATGTGAGAAGAAAGTTGGATTGCAGCGGCTGTCCCAACGGGATGCCTTCGGTACACTTTCAGCTGCGTCATTCGCCCTTCGGGCTCATTCCTCGCAATGACTCTTTACGGGGTTCTCGCGCTACGATTACATTGTCATTGCGAGGAGCGAAGCGACGCGGCAATCTCTTCTTCGCCTGTCAAGCCCTAAAACCGGATAACGCTGTATTTTAGCACAAGCACCCAATACTTGAAGTTTTATGGCTTGGCCCGTCAAACCCTAAAACCGAACAACGCTGTATCTTGGGCAAACGCTTAATATTTGAAGTTTAGGACTTGACGAGCGAAGCAATCTCTTTTCTTCTCTTCTCAATCAACAATTTTCAATCATCAATCTCCGCAATCTCTTCACCCTGTTTTTGCTCGCGACGAAAGACGCTGCGACGATGAAAATCATTTCCCGCGAACGAACTTGAAGGCAACGAAACATTTCTCGCGGGCACAGCCCGATTTTGCGCTTTCGCGTTGAGGCATAAGACAATGAGCAAGCAAGCTTGCACCTGCATCCGTGCTTACAAAATATTCTCGACATCGACTTATCCGGTCAAAATAAAGCCAAATCCGATATTCGAAAACTGTTTGAACAGCTCTGCAATTATTGTCTTGCTATTCGTTTTGTACTTTAATCTCGAAAATATCTCATTTTTTCGTTGACAGTTTTTTATGTGTTAATTAGTATATAATACGATACATAAGTTTAGAATTTTATACTAATTATGAACATATTGGAACGTGGACTGACAATATTGGAAATTCTTGCGGAACAACCTGATGGCGTAAGCTTTACGAATATTAATCATAGACTCGGCGGCATTAATCGCGCATCACTGTCAAAAACACTAAAGGAGCTAATCAGGTTAGGATACATTATGAAGGATACCGACAAGGGATTATATTTTTTAGCTCCACGAATAAATAAATTAATAAATGCTCGACAAAGCAAAAAAGAATGGCTAATCAACAAGTACAAAAGAGTATTAAGAGAACTTTCGGACAAATACAATATAACTGCAATTCTGTTTGAAAGAATAGGCGATAGCTTAATCAGCATACACAAAGAAAAAACAATAACATCTTTAACAATGCAAGATGTAGGGTCTGTTAACAGAGAGATAATGTCATCGCCGTGGATGCAAGTGTTAGCTGCTTTTGATACCGAGATTTTTAATAATATCCAAAATGTAAGTCATAAAAAAGTGCTCAAAGAAGTTTCCAAGCGAGGATTTGCTTATGACAATCAGAAGATATTTAAAAATATCAGAAGACTCGGGTTTCCGATATTAGACCACAATGGACAAATCATCGGATGTCTCGGCATTGGAGGAACTGTTTTTCAGATAACGGATAAAAATATAAATAAAATAATAAAGTTTGTTCAAAAGAAATTGGAAGGAGTATAAAATGTCGAATCGCCCAAATATCTTGTTTGTTCTCTCCGACCAGCATAATGCAAAAGTTTTAGGTTGCAAAGGACACCCCGATGTTAAAACTCCGAATCTCGACAGATTAGCTGAACAAGGTGTGCGTTTTGAAAATGCGATTGCACAAAATCCAATTTGTACGCCAAGCAGGGTATCTTGGCTATCAGGTCAATACCCACATAATCACGGATATTACGGCCTTAGCGGCCCTAATCCCAATGGACTGCCGAATATAATCGGACATTTCAGAAAGGCGGGTTATAAAACAGCTGCCATCGGGAAAATCCACTGCCCGGAATATTGGATAGAAGACAGCTGCGATGTATATCATGAAACAACAAAAGGATGTAGCATAGGCGGACGAAGTTTAGAATATGCCGAGTATCTTGCGGAGCGAGGATTGACCGACCTTGAAGATCACGGAGCACTAAACGAATTCGGTAAACAAGGCAGGCAGAGTGTAGATGCTAGGCCATCAAAAGTTTCTTACGAAGATGGACAGGAAGGATGGGCTGTACGAAAGGCAATGGAATTTATGTCACAATGTGCTAAAGATAAACAGAAATTTTTCCTACACGTAAGTCTGCCTAAGCCTCATCAATGTTATACGCCCGCTAAACAATTTTGGGACCTTTATGACGAATCTAAACTTACCCTTCCACCAAATGCAGAATATAATATGGAGGACGCGAAAAAAGCACCTCATTTGATTCGGGCTATGAGAGTTTGGCGTGAATGGAAGTGGCAGCTTTTTGAGCCTAAGACATTTGAAGCGGGACGATTACGCAAGCTACACGGCTATCTTGGCAACATCAGCCATGTTGATTACGCTGTCGGAGAACTTATGGATTGGCTCAAGCAGAACGGTCTCGAAGAAGACACAATAATAATATATTCAGCTGATCACGGTGATTATGCCTGTGAACACGGAATAATGGAAAAGGCACCGGGAATATGTTCGGATGCTATCACACGCATTCCATTTATCTGTCGCTGGCCCAGCCGATTCAAAGCAGGACATATTGTAACGGAAATTGTAGAAACAGTTGACCTTTCGAATACTCTCTGTTCGTTAGCAGGTCTTGACCCTATGATGACAGCTGACGGAAAGGATATATCATATCTGCTCGAAGGTAAAACCGGGCAGGCACATAATATCGCCGTAACCGAATTTGTGTGGAGTAAAAGCGTGCGTAAAGGAAAATATCGGCTTGTGTATTATCCTCGTGAGATGTTCGCTAAGGAATATCCCGACGGCTTTGGCGAATTGTATGACCTTGAAGCTGATCCGTGGGAAATGAAAAATTTATACTTTGAATCGGAATATATAAACATAATACAGGAATTGCAAAAAGAACTCTTTGATTGGCTTATAACTACAACACGCCCTAAAACTATTCACCCGAACGTCTTAATGAATGGCAATCAATGGATAACGCGATATGATAATTCTGTCAACGCTGATGACAAATTAACACCGGGAATTATCAGACAAATACAACAAAAACATTGCAACTATATCTAAAAATATAATGTAATCGAAGTGAAAAATCTCTTTGACGCATCATAATCTTAATCCTGTTTTACAAAATCTGTTTTTCGATTTAAAACAGTTTTTTTGTAGCGGCACAGACGTAATTCATATTTTTTTATACGCTCAATGCAATTGATAATAGCGTTAAGAAGAGCACTTGCAAATAAGGAAGACTCTGAATTTCGCAAAGTAATCGCTATAAGAGGGTGAATGTTTTCCGCTAATTCCCCTTCGGAATCAGCTGTAAACTCAAGGTCGAATATATCTTATGCCGCTTGCACTGTGCTTTGAGTATCTTATCGTAATGTCTCGATGTATTATCTTTTCAATCATCAATTCTTCACATATCCCTTATTCGTCAGGGGGAAACAGCCCGAAGAACGTAGGCCGTGAACTGTAAACCGTTGACCGTTTCCGCTCACTGCCCACCGCCAACGTTTCTCGGCCAACTGCCTACGGTCAACCGCCCACGCTCTCTCTTTCGTCATTGCGAGGAGCATAGCGACGAAGCAATCTCAAATCCCAAATCAACAATCCGCAATCCACAATTCTTCGCATATCCCTTATTCATCAGGGGGAAATTTCAAATCACTCCTTACAAAGAAGAATTTCAAAAATTAATGGAGTCTCAATCCCTTATTCATCAGGGGGAAATTTC
>CAZKNI010000005.1:0-4640 GCA_964554055.1 uncultured Phycisphaerae bacterium
TATAATTCAAATCGAGTTGATAAGGGAGTTGCAATTTGGGAACGATAAAAATGGCTGTTACAATGCAACAAATAGCTGAGCGAGCGGGATTATCACGCCCGACTGTAAGCCAAATATTGTCGAATAAAGGTTATTTGTATAGCCCAAAAACCCGTGAAAAAGTTTGTCGTATTGCCAAGGAAATGGGATATCGTCCTAATGCTTATGCGAGAAGTGTTGTAACAAAAAAATTCGGGGCGATAGCGTTGTTATTAAGTACGGAAAAACATAGAAGTTATTTGCCGGGGCATTTACTTGACGGAATAAATGACGAACTTGAAAAACATAATTATCATTTGTCCGTAATGAAGCTGCCCGATGAAAAGCTTTGTAAACAGGGATTTTTGCCAAAAGCTCTTAGGGAGTGGCTCTCGGACGGACTTTTAGTTAATTATAATGTTCATATTCCGAATAAGTTGATACAAATTATAGAAAATTCCAGTCTTCCTGCTGTTTGGATAAATGTAAATAGGAAATCGGATTGTCTGTATCCTAACGATTATAAAGCTGCTCGGGAAGCTGTCAGGCATTTGGTAGCTCGCGGATATAAGAAAATAGCGTACGTGTCATATTCTTTCGAGCAACATGACTTATTAGAGCCAACTCATTATAGCATAATAGACCGTTATCGAGGATATTTAGATGAGGTAAAGGCTTTAGGACTTAAGCCTTTGGAACCTATTTTGCCGGAATGCAAATTGCCTCGCAAAGAGCGTTTGAATTTTACATATAATTGGCTTATGAAAAAGAATCGTCCCGATGCTATTATTGCGTATGCTCGCTCGACGGCGTTGCCTATAATTTGGTGTGCCAGTCAATCCGGTCTGGATATACCTAAAGATTTAGCTGTCATAACCTTCTCAAGCGAAGATCCTATTACCGAGTTAGGATTTACGGTTACATCTTTTGATGTTTCAGAATATGAAATAGGTAGAAAGGTTACCTGTTTACTCATGGAAAAAATCAAAAATCCGGAATTGAGATTTGAGCCATACACAATTGATTATAAACTCATAAAAGGTGATACAACATAAAATGTTTTTCAAATAATCTGAGATATTATGATGAGCTATGAGGTTCAAACCGAAAAATATTTGTATTCGAGCTCTTTTACGTTAATAGAGCTTTTAGTTGTTGTTGCGATAATCGCTGTATTAGTTGCGTTATTATTGCCCGCACTGAATGCAGCTAAAGAGCAAGCAAGGCAGCTTTCTTGTCTTAATAATTTAAGACAGATAGGTATTGCGGTTAGAATGTATGCCAACGACAATAATGATTATTTGCCGGTATATTATCCGTGTCCTAGCGAAAGTGTTAGCGCATATTCGCTGGCGGATGCGTCTCCGTGGGGAAAATTATTTGTAAATAAGTATATTGTGGGGCAAGAAAGTAAATGTTCAATTATGTTTTGTCCTTCCGAAACATCATCGGCTTTTAAACTCGGAAATAATGCCGGTCGTGCAGGATATCAGTATAGATATTATCTTTATCCGTGTTGGAATCGACCTTATGTAGTTAAAAAATGGAATAGCGAGTTAGGAAATTGTGCCTTATATGCAGGTGTGTTCAATAATTATCTTCCCAATGCACATGGAGATGAAGGAAGGAGTTGTTTTTATGCCGACTGTTCTGTCAAGTGGGTTCCGTTTGATGCGGAAGCGGTTGGCTGGGCGATATTATGGCGTCCCGGTCGATGTGAAGGTTATTGGAAGATGATATTTGATTCTTACAATAAATAAAGTAATTAGCTATTAAGTAACGTGATGATTTAGTTGTATAGGGGAAAACGTACATAAGGATATTTTCAAGGAATAATCTATGTCGAAACGTAAGCACATATCATTGCTTGTATTTCCGATGGCTTTTGTGTTTGTCTGTGTTGTTATGAATGTATCTGCCAAGGCGGGCTATTACGTACAAATATTTCCTCAGCCTAAAGTGCTTAAATACAAAGCCAAGCCGACAGGTTTGCCTCATACGATATTGTTAAAGTATTTTGGAGCGGAAAGTTCTATTAAGCAATATACACTTGCTCTTCTTGCGGATAAATTTCGCAGTGTATTAAATTGTACAGTTATAACAAAAGATTCGCAGAAAAATTCTAAATCCAGCTATTTGACGATAATAGTTCTCAAAATTGATAATAAAATATCAATATCTTCCGAGGGTTATCGGATTAATTTAAAGTCAAAGTCGCAAGGAAAAGTGCATACGTTATTTGTAAAATCGCCGAGTGCTGAGGGATTGCTTTATGGTAGTTGGCGTTTGCTTGATATTATTCTCGAATCTACTCGCCAAGCAGGTCGATTAAGTGTTCCCAGTGGCCTATTGATAGAAGATGTTCCAACAATGAAAATGAGATTATTGCCTACGATTGTTAACAAGATAGACGAAATTAGCCTTGCCCGACTTGATTGGCTTGCCCGATGGGGTATTAACGGAATTTGGGTTTCGACATCTGCTTCAGCTGAAAACATTAAAAGTATTTCAAGAGAAGCCCGAAAACGAGCAATTACATTATACGGAATGTTAAGTTTTCGATATTTATCGCGTGAATACAAAAGGCCTTTGTGTCCGTCGGATGTCAATGATAGGAAAATCGTATATAAACATTTTGAAAAAGCTGCTCAAGCAGGTTGTGGGGGATTTGTCTTTCTTTTCGACGATTTAGGAGAGGCTGCACTTAATCATTATAAGACTTGTTCTAAATGCAAAGAGCGCTTGAGCAGTCTTGCCGATATCCAAGTTGAATTTTTGAAAATTATGGTTGATGTAGCTAAAAAATATCATATTGACGATAATAAATTGATTATGTGTCCTACGCCGTATCGGGCCTGGTGGCTCGACAAATATAAATTATCTCACAATTATTTTTCTGTAATTTCAGATTCTCCGTATATTAAAAGAGTCAAAATGTTTCATACGGATTTTTATCATAATGTTATTAAGTCTCTGGAGCAAATTGGGCTTAAACGCTATGTTTGGTGGAACAACGGATTGTGGGAAACGAATACTTTTTATGGCAATGTTTATGTAGGTATCCCAAGAATAGGATTATCTTGGAATTGTTTCGAACGAGACAAAGTGCGTGGGATTGTCGTTTTAACAAAAGCTATGTTGGAATTATATCGATTGCCTGAGCTTACGAGTGATGTTTATCCTTCGCCAACAGGGGATATGGGGGGCCAAGCATTAGGGGGATTGTATGCCTGGTATCCTCAGGCATATTGCGTTAATGAGCATGGGGCAAGACGATTTGTTATTGAGAATCTCTTGGGTGTTTATGCCTATCCTTATTATAAGATATGGGAAGATATTATGATGGCTTATGCGAGTCCAGCGAAGCAACATGTTTCCGAAGCTGTTTTATTAGGGGCTTTGAAATTAGCTAAATCTATAATAAGTCAAATTAAACGGATAAATAAGACCGAACAATCTCTGTATTCATCTATTGCTGACAAGTTGCTCGTGAAAGCCTTTATTAAGAGGATGGAAAAGTCGACAGAATCGGTTTTGTTGAAGTGTAATTACCGAAAAAAGGAATAAGTGAGGGTTAAGTGTTTGTTATTGGTAACAAGTATGTTTTAAGTAGGAAAGGAGACAAAAAATGTTGAAAAAAAGGAAGATGTTGTTGAGTGGATTTGTGATTTTGGTGTTTGGCATAGCTTTAGTTGTCGATGCCGGTACAATTGCCATTAATGAAAACTTTGAGAGTACATCTGTTGGAAATATGCCGTCCGGTTGGTCGCTGAACGGTTCGTCTGCGGGAGTAACGGATTTGGTAGGATTTAACAGCGATAAGTCGTTGTTGATTAAAGATGAGACGTCAGATTATCGGCCTTATGTAACGAAATACGGTGAAATGCAATTTGAGGAGACTTTGTTTAGATTTTATTTTAAATTGGATGAGGAGAAATCCGATTCGTTTACCTTTAGGCTTGATGACGGTTCGTCTTCATATTGGTTTCTTAAAGTGTTTATAGGTGATGGCAATAAAGTTAAAGCGACAAGTGGCGGTTCTACAGTGGAAGTTGTTGACGATATTGATAGGAGTGCATGGACTCAAATTGATGTGCTTATAGGTACGGGGCCTTCGCAGTATGGAACTGTGTACAGTAGCACATACGAAATTACCGTAACGTATGGAAGTAACTCTGTAGAAAAGACTCTTAATATGTATTACAATAAGAGGCATATTAAACGGTTGGCTATTTTGACGGGCAGCACCGCCGATGGGGAAAATCTTTATGTGGATAATGTGTATCTCGGTGACCCCAATTTAGTTCCCGAGCCCATAACATTATTATTTTTATTGCCGGGTGTTATCGTAAGTTCGAAACGATTTTTGTAAACGCGCTGCCTATGTATTTATATCGCATAGGTAAAAAGGTTTATCAATAGAGATTGTTCAATTAGCGGTAAAGCCAAGAGAGCATCGCGGTGTTACTCTCTCGAGGGTAGCATTGCGATGTTACTTGTTCAAACTCAAAGAACAAGCTTATTTTGTGTATTTGTGTAGCGTTTCAGGGGAAATTTCCTGACAGTTTGTCAGTATTGGGGGATATTGTTTGTTTTAACTTTCTATTTTTAAGTATGTTACA
>CAZKNI010000006.1:0-4180 GCA_964554055.1 uncultured Phycisphaerae bacterium
TGGGATTTTGCGACAAGGATCATCAGGTTGGCCAAACAGGGACAACAGTTAGGCCTGCATTGTATATAGCTGTCGGGATTTCCGGTGCGGTTCAGCATCGTGCAGGAATGCAAGAATCGGCAAAGATTGTAGCTATTAATAATGATTCGGAAGCTCCGATATTCCAGATAGCACATTATGGAATTGTGGGTGATTTGAATGATATTGTTCCGAAAATGATAAAGGCGGTTCGAGAGCGTGTGTAAAGCTCGGCTTGTTTTTGAAAGAGCACTTGAATTGATTTGAATGTTGCGAATGCGAAATATATATGGAAATAGGAATAAAAAAGTTTGACGAGGGTAAACAATAATGGCGAATTTTTTTACGGATAACGAAGATATTGTTTTCAATTTTAATACACTCAATCTAAAGCAGGTTGCAGATATAATGGAAGACGGGTATCGTTACGCATCGGAATATGATTATGCTCCGGAAAATGCGGACGATGCTGTTGATAATTATCGGCGTATTTTGACAATGTTGGGAGAGCTTAGTGCGGAATTTATCGAGCCTAACGCCGAAGATGTTGATAGAGAAGGGTCTCATTTGCAAGAGGACGGAAAGGTTAAATATGCAGACGGGATTGCAAGAGATATTGATATGTTGGCTAAGGCTCAAGTTATGGGATTTACGCTGCCTTATCGTTTTGGGGGGCTTAATTGTCCGAACTTGATTTATTCGATGGCAATAGAAATTGTTTCGCGAGCAGATGCTTCGTTGATGAATATATTCGGTTTGCAGGGGATAGCTGAGACGATAAACGCGTATGCGGACGAAGAAATTAAGAAACAATATTTGCCTCAATTTGCGGAAGGTAAAGTTACGGGCGCAATGGTCTTGACGGAGCCTGATGCGGGTTCGGATTTGCAAGCGGTTAAGACACGTGCATATCAGGATGAAAACGGAAATTGGTATATAAACGGAGTTAAGCGCTTTATAACGAACGGTTGCGGTGAAGTTTTGCTTGTACTCGCTCGTAGCGAAGAGCGAGCGGGGGGGCTGGGATTGAGCTTGTTTTTGTGCGAACAGGGGCCTAGGGTTAAGATAAGGAGGACAGAAGATAAGCTTGGAATTCACGGTTCGCCGACGTGTGAAATATTTTTTGAGGATACTCCTGCGAAGCTTATCGGTGAACGTCAACGTGGACTTGTTACGTATGTGATGAGCTTAATGAACGGTGCGCGAGTTGGAATAGCAGCTCAAGCGGTCGGCATTGCGGAAGCAGCATATCGAGTTGCAAGAGATTTTGCAGCATCTCGTAGGCAATTTGATGTGAGTATCGACCAGTTGCCGGCTGTCCGTGATATGTTGACAGAAATGAAAATATCAATAGAAGCAGGGAGGGCGCTGCTTTATGAATGTTCTTGGGCTGTTGATTACGAACGCTGGTATCTCTGGCAGACGGAAGCAGGAAAAATTACAGATAAGGACGAACTTAAAAAAGTTAAAAATGAGTCTCGTAAATTTAAGCGTTTGGCAGCTATGCTGACGCCTATGGCTAAATATTATTGTACGGAAATGTGTAATAAGGTGGCTTATGATTCGATTCAGGTTTTAGGTGGCAGCGGATATATGAGGGATTATCCGGTAGAAAGGCATTATCGTGATGCACGGATAACGAATATTTATGAAGGTACGTCTCAGCTTCAGATTGTAGCAGCAGTTCGCGGAGTTGCGAGTGGAACGGCTAATAAAGCATTTGATGAATTTGGGGCAATGGATTGGCCTGAGGATTTTCGGGAATTGAACGAGTTGCTGAAAAGTTCGTCGCAGGAATTGTCGGATGCCCTTGTGTTTGTCAAGCAGCAGGGTACGGAATATATGGATTTGTACGGCAGGAAGATTGTCGATGTTGCGTGTGATATATATTTGGGATATTTGCTGCTTAGGCAGGGATTGCATTCCGAGCGTAAAAAAGAAGTAGCGAGAAGATTTATTTCTTCGGCGGTTCCCCGTATAAAAGCAAATTGCGAGCGAATCAAGAGCGGGGATAAAAGCACGTTTGATAAATTTGATATGATTGTGGGGGCTCCCGAGCAGGAATAACGGAATAGGCGAATTTTTCCGTTTGACGGATATGATGAATATTGTGTGCGTTTGTGCTGCGCTTGTCTTAATTTTATTCGATTCGTAGCTTTTTGCTCGTAATAGCGGAAAAGAATATATAGCTCTTATTATCTTCGATATATGATATATGCTTGACTTTCAGTTGGGTTTTGGTTAGGCTAACGTCTGGCGTATAAACTGAATTGAGTCAAACTTATAACATATTGCAGGATTAGAAATGAAATTTTCGAATAAGGCTTTATTGTTGTGTTTCGTTCTCGTTTTTTTTGCTTTTTCCGGTGAGTTGCTGTTCGGGCAAGTGATTGATATATCCGCACTAAAAGATAAGGGGACGTTAACTCCGGCAGACAAGCAAAAAATAGAGCAATGGGTTGATAATCAGCTTAATAATTTGTCTTCGGTTATAACAAAACCTTTATCGTCGAATTATTCGGCATCTAAACGTCAACGTTCTGTGGCGGGAATTATAAAGAATATTGTCAATGCATCAAAAGGCGGACGGGCGTTTAGAAATGTTTTGCTCGATTCTTTGGGTAAGCGGGTATTGGCGGATGTTGATTCGGTTGATATAAAAGTAGCGGCACGTGAAGTTGTGTTGCTTGTCGAGTTGGCAGACGTGTCTTTTGTAGATGAGTTTTTGTCTCTGTTAAAAGCTGATGATGCGGGTATCAAATGTTTGGCAATTTGCGGATTGGAAACATTAAAGGGTAAGCTGTCCGCTGACCGGAAAGCATTAATTGTAGAGAAGGTCTCCCAAATAGACGGTGGCGATAGGCAAGAGGTTTTGACCGGGCAGAAATATATGTTACTTGCCGATATGGATAATAAAGCCGGTTTTTCGGTTTTGGTTTCTTCACTCAAAAAGCGTGCAGCAGAATATGTGAAAGGGGGGTCGGGGAGATTTGATGCGGACAGGGCTCTTGTCGAAGCTATCGGCAGGATTGTCAATAAGCTTGATTCCGCTAATAAAAAACAGGTGTCCGATTCTCTCGTCGAGATGCTTAAGGTTGCAACGGGATTGATTGTTGGCGGAAAAATTCCGTTGGCTGACGTTCGCGGCAGGACAGAAATGCTTATATATTCGATAGAAGAGACATTAAGCGGAATTACGGGAAAGAATAAGAATTTGCCTGTTATATCGGCACTTAAGCAAGTTGATTATAAAAAAGCAGAGCAGGCAATAAGTTTGTGGGCGAAATAGTTTTAAGTTTTTTTGCATTTATTAATTTTATGTAATTTATAAATAGTTATTAAAATTTGCAAGGCACAATTGATTGGAGGAAATTTTATGCAGGTGAATAATACGATATTACTGGAAGGGAACAAACTTCCTCGTAAATGGTATAATGTGGCGGCAGATATAAAAGAACATTTGTCCCCGCCAATTGATCCGGAAACGGGTCAGCCTATGGACCCTTCCAAACTTAAGCCGATATTTCCGGATAGCTTGATAGAGCAAGAGGTGTCTTTTGAGAGATGGATAGATATTCCCGAGCCTGTGTTGGATCAGCTTTCCGTTTGGCGTCCAACTCCTTTGATTCGGGCAAAAAAGCTTGAGGAATATTTGGGAACACCTGCCAAGATATATTATAAGAATGAAGGTGTTTCTCCGCCTGGTAGCCATAAACCTAATACAGCTGTTGCTCAGGTATATTATAATAAGAAGGAAGGAATTAAGCGGTTAACGACCGAAACGGGTGCGGGTCAATGGGGTTCTGCACTTGCGTATGCGTGTCAACGGTTTGGCGTAGAGTGTATGGTTTATATGGTAAAATGCAGCTATGAGCAAAAGCCGTTTCGAAAAACTCTGATTAGACTTTGGGACGGGAAAATTGTTCCGTCGCCAAGCGATTTGACGGAATCGGGAAGGGCGATACGCGCGAAATATCCCGATACGTCGGGTTCTTTGGGAATTGCAATATCGGAGGCAGTAGAGGATGCTGTTTCTCGCGATGATTCTCATTACAGTTTGGGAAGCGTATTGAATCATGTATTGTTGCATCAGACGGTAATAGGTCTTGAACTTAAAGAACAGCTTAAATCCGTAAATGAGAAGGCAGATGTGATTGTCGGC
>CAZKNI010000007.1:0-5513 GCA_964554055.1 uncultured Phycisphaerae bacterium
AGGAGATTGAAGATTGAAGATTGATGATTGAGGATTGATGATTGATGATTGAGAAGAGATTGAGGATTGTTGATTTGAGATTGCCGCGTTGCTTTACTCCTCGCAATGACGAGAGAGGGTCATTGCGGGTGTTTTGAAATCATATTTTGCAGAAGGTTTTTAAATTTGAAAGGAGGTTGCGATGAAAAAATGGATGCATGTCCGATTAGGATTCGGCTGATGATGAAGCACAGCAAATTTCAATGGCGTCGTACTGCTTTATTTTTTGTTAGCTTTTAATTTGAGGAGTAAGAATGATGAAAGATTTACGACGAATCTTACCGGTAGGAACAATATTGGGATTGATGCTGAATTTGGCAGGCTTTGCCGCGACAGTTGACATATCAGCCAGCTATGACACATTCTTAAACAGCATGAGCCCGGACAGTAACGAGGGGACAGCTGATTATCTGTGGATTGCGCCTGGCAAAAATGGACTTGTACAATTCGACCTTTCAGCTATTCCGCCGGGGCAGACTATTACCTCTGCAAAACTCAAGATATATGTGTATTATGTGCAAAGTAACACGACTACGTATGTGTATAAGGAAACAGACTCGTGGACGGAAACGGGAGCTACCTGGAACAAATCAGACGGAACAACAGCATGGGCAGGCAGTGCCGGCGGTTACGGAGCGGGTATGTCGTCCGGAACAAATGTTTTAGATGCTGTTACGGTAAATTCAGCTAACAGTGTTTTCGAGTGGGATGTAACCTCAGCTGCTCAGGATTGGTATGCCAATCCTGCAGTCAATCACGGATTATTGATAGAAAGAGTTCCGTATGGACAGGGATACAAATGTTATTCGCGTGAACATACTGACGGTAAACCTGTGTTAAGGATTACGTACGAACCTGTTCCCGAGCCTGCAACGGTTGGATTACTGTTGGCGGGTTTTGGCCTATTTTCTGGCTGTAAAAAGTAGCAGGAAGAATATTGTAACGACGTTTCATCAGTCCGGTGGAAATCCCGTCGGGCTGATGAAAATAAAAATAAGTGATTTGTGATAATTCAGCTATCAAGAAAGGAAGCACTTTATGCGCTCGATTTCCATGATATCAATAGCAATGTTATTCGTATGTTGCAATTTTTTGTCCGCAGCTGAACTTAAAGAGATTGTTAAAGACGGAATTCATTATATCGCAGGAGCACAGGAAGTTCCTGCGAAAGTGCTTGAGTTTAAAGGCAAGCTAAGCTTGACAGGCGTGAAACGGAAATTTATTCCAGCGAGTGAATTTGTTCCGATTGGGGTTTACGGTGGCGATTGGGGCGATGCACTTTGGGATTATATTTTTGCTGACCTTCACCGGCATCATTGCAATACGTTTTACGTCAACGGTTCGTATAATAAGCCTTATCCGCCATCCAAGCTTGACTCGCGTAATTTTGAGGGGCTAAAGGCGTTGTTGTATGAAGCGGATAAGTGGAACATTCGAATTCATTATCAAAATCAAAGCAGCCCGTTACGCTGGCCTTCGCGAGAAACGGTCAAATGCAATAGAGAACAAATATATAACAGGATTGCAGGATGGCTGAAACAACATTTACCTGAAATTCGGAGTGATGAGGTTCTTAAGCGTGCATTGTTAGTTTGGGGGCCTTGCGAAGAGTTAGACCCAGCGACTGCGAGCGATGTTCGCTTGAAGAAACTTAACGAACTTTCTGCAAAGCTTGACCCGTATCATCCGATGGCAATTTTACTGATGGCTGGGCCTATCGAAACACTTCATACGCTTTATAAAAATATAGGTGATTTGCCGATTATTCTGCCCGACCCGTATTACATTTGGCGGCCTTTCGGTTGGAACGAAATGACAAACTGGGAACTGGGTGTACTGAAGCAGTGGAGCGATATTGCGTACAAACATAATTCGAAATTCTGGCTTTGTAATCCGTGTTTTTCGGAAGGACTCTGTGTTCGTGACGAGAAGAGTAAATATAAATATGCCGGTTATCGAATATCGAGTCCGCAGATGATAAGGTTAGGAGAGTGGCTTGGATTGGCGAACGGTGCGAGTGGATTTTATGTTTTTCTACATTATTGGTATCATTCTCCCGGTCGGGCGTGTCTGACACGTTTGGATTGGCAGCCTACGGAAGAATATGTTGCGGTGTCGCGCTTTTTCAGAAAAGTGGGGCGTATCGGTCCGATTGTAGCAAAATGGAGGCGAATAAATCTCAATGTTAAGCTGCCTGAGGTACGGGGAGTTTTCAAATGTCCTGATTTTGCGGGCAGGTTTATTGTTTTGGTCAATGCGGATATGCGAGATGTTCATACGTTTTCGATAGAAAAAGGTTGTTACGAACTCGAAGGGTTTACCCGCATTAAAAGCGATGTTAAATTGATGCCCGGTGACGGAATTGTACTTTTCAAAGGCAGCAGCGGTGAAGTGGCGCGATTGAAAAAAGTTATTGGTGATGGCTTTGATAAAAGTACAAGTAAGTCGGTCAAATCACAGGTTCAGCAAGTCCGGAAAGTTGATAATACGGGTAAAGATTTCGGTGAAATAGAGAAAGCGGAAATGCCGATAATACTCGGCGGAAAGGGAGGCGTTCCCAAATTTTATATCACGAAGATGCCCGGAGCGAAAGAAGCGAAAATTTATTGTTCGATGGGGAAGATTCTCGATTGGGGCGAAGGGGTTAAGGTTCCGACTTTTCCGTATCATCCGCCTTATCCGGGTATAAATGAAAATGTTATTTTCCTAAAGTGGAAGAGTGCAGAGTTTGCAAATATAGAATATCTTGAGCGAGCGCATTTTGAAATAGAATTTGTTAAGCCCTTCAATGCGGGCAGGTTGGCGGTCTATCCGATTGTCGAGGACGGTTTGGGCTTTGCTCGCAAAACAGAATATATGCCCCGCTGGGAGATGGAAGGTAGAGACTATAATTCGACAAAATTGATTGTCGAAATTACCGGTATTGTCCGCGATTGGGCGGAAGGTAAATTAGCTAATAAGGGTATAATTATAGTGTATAGTTATTGGCCTGACGGAAATGAGAGTTTGAAGGTGAAAAGAATATCAAAGCTGCATCTTGAATTTTATTGATTACGGAACGGTGATTATGGAAAAGTTAAAATTAAAGTCGTTTACACTTATAGAATTACTTGTCGTCGTGGCGATTATATGAACTGAATTTTATCAAGGAGCCTCATACGTTTTATTGCCCCGGAACACAATCTATGGTTGACCAAAACGGTGATTTCGGGTTTATCTTTGAATGGGAAAAAAGAGAAGATGAAGGCAGCGGACCTATACAGAGCAGAAGTAATTATTATGACAGAGGATTTTTTGATTTTCAGCTTGACAATCCCGGCCGTTCCAAATATACAAACGCTTCTGTTTGGTCGCAATCGATAGATTCCGATTTGATTCCGTTTGCTATCATTGTTTGTTATTATACGACGAGCAATTATGAGCTGTTTTCCCAAAATGCTGCACATTCGACGCTCGAAGGTCAGCCTGTGTTGTTTTCCGACGGAAGCGTACACTGGATACCTTTTGATGTATGGAAAATGGGTAACTCGTGGAGAGATATGGACAGATATATTCAGTGAGCATATAAAGATAAATAGCTGGCAACGATTTCGGCCTTTGCTGAGAATTGGGTTTTGCTCGATTTTTTTGGTGAGATTTTGTCGTTTTAATATTCCTTTGAACAAGCGCTTAAATTAAGTATATTATAACCAATTTTGGAGATGAAAAATGTTACGGGAGATTGCAAAAGTCAAAAAAGCGAAGACCGGAAGATTTTCATCGTGGGATACGAGCGGTCGAAATCAGGATGCTTGGCAGATTCCCGCGAAATCGTCAGCTATACTTGCGGATATCAAAGGGCCCGGCTGTATTACTCATATCTGGATGACGCAGGGTTGTCATTATCGTGAATGTTTGCTAAAAATAACTTATGATAACGCCAAATATCCGAGTGTGCTCGTTCCGCTTGGCGATTTTTTCTGTCTTGGCCATAATATCGTAAATTCATTTCAATCGCTATTGTTTACAGCATCAACTTCGGTCAATAATCAATTCAACGCCGGCTGTGCTTTGAATTGTTATGTTCCGATGCCGTTTCGTCAGCGTGCTGTTGTTGAATTGATAAATGAATCTACCGAGCGGCATCGTCAGTATTTTTATATCGATTATGAAACTTATGATAAATATGAAGATGAGCTTGGGTATTTTCATGCGGAATGGCGTAGAGAAAATCCGTTTGGCGGATGGGGCGATGAAATTACAGTCAATACTCCCGAAGCGGATATTGTTAATAAAGGCAGGACTGCTTGGGAAAATAATTATGTGATTTTAGAGACAAAGGGCAGGGGACATTATATCGGGTGTAATATTTCGGTAACGAATTTTCAAGGTACTTGGTGGGGCGAAGGCGATGATATGATATGGGTTGATGGATACAAATGGCCTCCCGATTTGCACGGTACGGGTAGCGAAGATTATTTCAATCAAGCTTGGGGAATGCAGGATAATGCATATCTGCGTAATGGCTCATCGATATTTGAGGCAAATACATTGCCATTACTCAAAGGAAAATCTCTTTGGGCGGGTATTGTTGGAGGCTATCAGACCAGTTACGTATTTCATATCGAAAATCCGGTTCGATTCGAAAAAGAAATAAAAGTTACAATAGAACACGGGCATGGCAATCATTTGTGTAACGAAATGAGCAGTACAGCGTATTGGTATGCGCAAAAGCCAACAAAAGTAAAGAACGTTCCGTCTGTTGCCAAGAGAATGCCTGTTCTTCAGGACAACGCAGGCAAGTGGATTATCGATAAGAAGAATCAAATTACAACGAAAAAGATAAAACTCAATGCGGAAATGAAGAAGATGAAAGCCCGCTGGGCAAAAAAGGAAAAATAGCCCGATAAGATAGCAGGTAATGATATTTTCAAAAGCTTAATTTTAAATTTTATAGCGTTAAATAAGGTAATGACTGTAATTCAAAAGGATATGTCCGATGAAGACATTCAAGCTTTTTGATGGGAGCAGAATACATGAATTTCAGCTGCCCGCGGGGAATTTGTTGGAATATTCTGTTGCGGGTAAGTTGTCGGTGATTGATGATGTTGGCGGCAAGCTGATAGAACGATTGCAAAATCCGATAGATGCTGAACCGCTGAGTAAGCAAGTAAAGGCGGGTATGAAAGTTGTGCTTATCTGCGATGATTATACTCGGCCGACGCCCGCTTATCTTTTGCTTCCGTCTTTATTGGATGAACTTAATCGTCTGGGTGTGAAAGATGATGATATGAAAATTCTCGTATCAGCGGGCCATCATCGAGAGATGACTGACGAGGAGAAGAAGAGAAAATATGGCGAAGATGTCTGCAAACGTATCGAAATCGTTCATCATTTCAGCGAAGACGAAGACAATATGGCCAAAATCGGGCGCAGCTCGACGGATATTGATATCCGGATAAATTCATTAGCTATCGAAGCGGACTTTAGAATAG
>CAZKNI010000008.1:0-4760 GCA_964554055.1 uncultured Phycisphaerae bacterium
GATATGTTTCGGAGATATGGGGTAACGATTAAACCTGTGATGGAACTTGATAATATTGAGACGATGAAACGAGGAATCGAGGCAAGAGTTGGGCTTAGCATTTTGCCTGAACCTTCCATCCATCAGGAACTCTCAATGGGCACACTTACAGCGAGGCCTTTTGTAGAAAAGGAATTTTTCAGGCCAGTCTCTATCGTTTATAGAAGGGGAAAGGTTTTTAGCGAACCTGTAAAGCGGTTCCTTAATTTGCTAAAGCAATCACCCGATAAAATCAAGTCCAAATTAAAAAATTAATCGGATAATCTATTTGCATATTTCATTGCAAATTATTCCAAATTTATTGTTGCCTAATATAAACTTATCTTGATTGAATTACCGAAAAAGAGTAAAGTAATAAATTTAATTGTTGTTTCGTGTTTATTAATTTAGGTAACTCGTAAATCGGAGTAACAAAAATGAGTAAAAGTAAACAGGTCAGATACGGATTTATAGGTGCGGGAGGAATTGCTCGTGCGCATGCATCGGCTATTGAAGCGGTAGGCGACAAAATTGTAGCAGTTATGGACGTGAATAAGGAAACAGGGGAAGCTTTTGCTAATGATTATTCTGCAGATTATGTAACAACTCGTGTAAGCAATCTTGTGAGTCGAGATGATATAGACGCTGTGATTGTTTGTACTCCGAATGCGTTTCATGCTCAGCAAACAATAATGGCATTGCAGTCCGGCAAACATGTATTATGTGAAAAGCCAATGTCTGTTAATGTCTCTCAAGCTAAAAAAATGATACAGATAGCTAAAAAAAGCAAAAGGATATTTACTGTCGGCTATGTTAGGCGATTTATGCCAACAAGTGAGGCAGTCAAATCAAAAATCAATAAAGGTGAGTTGGGAAACATTTATTATGCGGAGTCAAAATGGCTTCGTAGGCGGGGCGTTCCGGGTTATGGCGGCTGGTTTACGACCAAAAAACTTTCTGGTGGAGGACCTTTAATCGACCTTGGCTGTCATATGATAGACCTTGTAAATTGGTTTATAGGATATCCGAAGCCCAAGCGTGTTTTTGCAACGAGTGGCTGCCATATCGCTAATAAAAATTACGTGTATTTGAGTATGTGGGGCAAGGAAAATCCGAAAGGTGTATATGATGTCGAAGATTATGCGTCTGCAATGATAAGATATGATAATGGAGCAACTGTTTTGCTTCAGGTTGCGTGGGCGATAAATATGTCTCAAGATACTCAATTGGAGACGTGGGTTGCAGGCGATAAAGCAGGTTGTGTTACAGATGGCAGCAATGTTATTTTTGCCGGTCAAGAGGCTCCCAATGCCCTGACGGAATTAAATTACAGGGTAAAAGAGGCAAATTGTTTTGAACGCCAGATAGCTCATTTTAGCGAGTGTATAAAAAGTGGAAATCAGCCTCGAGTTAAGCCGGAAGAGGCTTTGATTGTTCAACAAATATTGCAGGCTATTTATGATAGCTCGAAACTAAAAAGAGAAATTATAATAAGATGATAATATAATTATTTGTGAGCAAAAATATAAAAAAACAGTTTATGTCTTCAGAAAAACAATCGGTTTCAGGTTCTACTTTCGGTGCAGGCGGTAGCGAAGATACGGAGTTTGGCAAACTTGTACTCAAGCATAATCTTGCTACGTCCGAGGAAGTGAAGCAATGTCTTAAAATACAGAGACATCTTGCTAAGGAAGACGAATATAAGCCCCTTCGCGAAATTTTGGTAGAAAAGGGATTTATTACCGAAAGGCAAAGCGAAAGGCTTCTAAAACAGCTTGACGGTTCCAGGCGGCATAAACAACAGATTCCGGGATATCAAATATTGGAAAAAATCGGTAAAGGGGCGATGGCGACGGTCTATAAAGCGAGGCAAATTTCGCTTGATAGAATTGTTGCGATAAAAGTTCTTCCGAAGCGCTATAGCGAAAATGCGGAGTTTGTTGACAGGTTTTATCGAGAAGGAAAAGCAGCAGCTAAGCTAAATCATCCGAATATTGTTCAAGCTATCGATGTGGGTGAATCCGGGGGATATCATTATTTTGTTATGGAATATGTTGACGGACATACTGTCTATGATAAGTTGACAGCTAACGGACGATATTCGGAGTCCGAAGCACTGGATATAATTATTGCAATAGCGGATGCTCTGAATCATGCACATACTCGGGGATTTATTCATCGTGATGTCAAACCTAAAAATATAATGATAACTAAAGAGGGAATACCGAAATTGGCGGATATGGGTTTGGCAAGAGAAGTTTCGGATACAAGATTGGCTGAGTCCGAAGCAGGTAGGGCGTATGGCACGCCTTATTATATATCTCCGGAGCAGATAAGGGGTGAAGTGAATATAGATTTTCGAGCGGATATATATTCTCTGGGGGCGACCTTTTATCATATGATAACCGGTCGTGTCCCGTTTGATGCCGCTAATCCGACAGCTGTTATGCTCAAGCATCTGCGTAGCAGGCTTACTCCTCCGGATCACGTTAATCCGGAACTTTCCGTAGGGACGGCTGAGATTATAGAAATAATGATGGCGAAAAATCCTCAAGAAAGGTATCAATCGACGAGAGAGTTATTAGAAGATCTTAAAGCAGTAAAAGAAGGTCAGCCCCCGTTGCACGCGCGGCGTATTTTCGATATGAGTCAGCTTGCCCATATCGAAGCTGACGGACTCGCATTAGATAATATGCTCGATATGCCGGTAAATCGACTGGAGTCTAAATCTCGAGATTCAGATGCGGAAAAGTGGAAGATTATTGCGGCAATTGTTATCATTTTTCTTGTTGTTTCTCTTTTGGCGAATCTTGTATTTATATTTGCGAGATAAATAATTATGTTAAACGAACGTAAACAGTTCGGATATAAATTTTCTCTTATGAGTTTTCATTTTGTTAAGTTGTTTATCATGTGTGTGCTATTGGCGCTGATAGCGGGTTGCCCTGTAGGATTGAATAGAGTGCCCGGCGATACCGAATTGATGAAAGACAGCCAAACGGGCGCAAAATATTATTTGTATATTCCTTCGTGGCATAATAACGAGCAAAAGTGGCCTGTAATCGTTACCTGCCACGGAACAAATCCTTATGATACAGCGTGGGCGCAAATTCATGAATGGCGGAGATTAGCGGAAAAATACGGGTTGATTATTGTGGCGCCAATACTTGAAGGAGTTAATAGCGAGCGAATCTGGTCCGTTAAGAAACAAATAGAACGTCAAAGGCGGGATGAACGAGTCATTTTGAGTGTTGTTCATAAGGTGATAACTTCTCTCAATGGCGATGCAAATAGGGTGTATATGGTCGGCTGGTCAGGTGGGGGATATGCTGTATATTATACCGGTTTGCGTAATCCTCGAATATTTCGTGCTTTGGTTTCGCGTATGGGGTCTTTTAATGCGAAATTTCTTCCTGATGTAGCTGAGCGTATGGATGCTTATCAACCTATAGCGATATTTATGGCAGCTCGTGATATTCCTATAATCAATAAGCAATGTCGTGCTGCATATCGTTGGCTGACAGGACATGGGATGAAAAGGGTTAGGCTACGGGAAATTACCGGAATTCATCAACGTCGTCCTAAAATTGCTCTTGATTATTTTAAGGAAATTACGGGGAAATTTGCTTTTATAAGGGTAAATGCTGTTAAAGAAGTGTCCGGAAATCCTCGTAAGGTACAATTTTACATAACCGTTGACCCTGCTCCTCGTGCGATTATTTGGGATTTTGGAGACGGGCAGATTTCAAATGAGCAAAATCCTCAGCATGTATATAAGAAGTCCGGCAGCTATGTGGCAAGAGTAACCGTAATAACAGCTCGTGGAGCAAAAACGGAACGAACATTAAGAATAGAACTAAAATAATACGATATATTTATTGTGAGCGGCATTCGAAAATCAATTAGTTTATTGGTGTGTTTTTTGGCTGGCTGTGCTGTTACTCAGCCTCAGAACGTTCCTCGTTCCGTTTTACATCTATCAGAGAAGGAAAGTGCTCGTGATTATTTTGTCTATCTTCCGAGTAGCTATGGGAAAAGACCGTTGCCCCTCGTGATTACGTGTCACGGGACGAATCCGTGGGACAGTGCGGAAATGCAAATAAACGAATGGAAATATCTCGCAGAGAAAAATGATTTTATCGTGATAGCGCCTCAGCTTGTTTCTTCTCGCGGGTTTCTTCCGCCCGGTCAGCAGGAAGGAAGAAAATTGCTGAAACAAGATGAGCGTGTAATTGTGAATTTAGTTACTCGTTTTTTGAAGAATGGGACAGCAGACAGACGAGCGATAATGATAACAGGCTGGTCGGCAGGTGGATTTTCAGCTTATTTTGTAGGGTTGCGTCGTCCTGATTTGTTTCGTGTTATCGTGGCAAGGCAGGCGAATTATATTCGGGAATATTATCGTCCTGACCGTTGGCGATTTAATCCGTATCAGCCAATATTGATATTTTACGGTGAGGGTGATTTGCCAATTCTTCGAGCCGATTCGAAAGTGACGTATAATGAGCTTAAAAAAGCCGGTCAGCAGTATGTTTTTCTTAAAGGGGTTACGGGAGGGCATTTTAGGCATCCTGAAATAGCGTATGAGTTTTTCAGGCAGGCGCTTAGAATATATCCTCGTCCGTTTATACAATCGGCAGAGTTTGTTTCCGGAGGAGGATGCGTAATAAAATTTGACTCCGGTCTTATGGGGAAAATTGAGGATAAAGCTGTTTTGTGGGATTTTGGTGACGGGAAAAAGG
>CAZKNI010000009.1:0-9273 GCA_964554055.1 uncultured Phycisphaerae bacterium
GACGAAGCAATCTAATTTATATATCGCCGAGAAGCGTTTCATATCAAAACGAAAGCCTTAATCCTGACAGTTTCAGCTTCTCGGAACAAATTCTTAATCTTGAAGTTTTGGGGCTTAACAACCTCTTTCGTTCGTCTTGCCCCGCAAGGAACGCGAGTGCATTTAGGAGCTGATAGGCTTGTTGCTGACGAAATATCGTCAGCCACAAGCCTATTTTTTTATAATCGCATCAAACAAGCAATTTCCGCTGCTGCGAGCAAAAATGAGTACATTCCTCATTGCGAGCGCAGCCGTCAGGCGTAGCGCGGCAATCTCAAATCTTCAATTATCAATTCCGTCAATAGACGGATTTCCGTGCCGTCGGCACTCCGACATCAATCTCTTAAATTTCTTCTTTGCCTGTCGCATCCCGAAAAATTAGCTAAATTCAAAATACGTAAAAATGCGGAATAATATCTCTCTTCATCTTTCTCCATTTCCCAAAACGAATAACGAATAGATTTTATAAACAGACAAAATATTGTCTTTTTATTAAAAAGTAAAAAATGTGCTTGACTCAATCATATATTTGTTGTATTATGCTAATTGTAATATTTGGCACAGGGAGTTGAGAGTTCCGTGTGCTTTTTTTATGTACATTAGCCGGCAGGGAGTTATAGAGTGAAAACAATAAGTCCCGTGCCGGTTTTTTGTTGTATGAGAAAGAAATTTTAAGTTTTTAAAAGGAGATTGCATGAAGGGAAAGATTCTCCTAAGTATAACAGCGTGCATCTTGTGTTTAACTTCAAGCTTTGTATTTGCGGATTATATCGACCTGCCACTCCGGGCGAATAATAATTATCTCGCTTATCAAGGCTGGGAAGATGTTGCTAATGCCAGCATAGCTATTCCCGAACCTGCAACAATTGTTCTACTCGCTATAGGTCCGTTTATTTTTATGTTGAAAAGAAGGAAATCTCATCATCTGTAAAACTGCCAAACGTGAAATATTTACTCACTGTTTTAAGTGAGGAGGGGAATTTAAATACAGCACCTAAAGTTTTAGGTGCTGTTCCTTTTTTATATTGACTGCGATTCCCGCCAAGTCTTGCTCTTCTGATTACGATATTCGGGACGTTCCGACAAGAGATAATCACTGTGAACAGCCATCACTTCCGTATATCTTATCGAATAATGCGATATTTCCCTTCGCAAAAGCTCATCGCTTATTTCTCTATCGATATTCAAAATCTCTTCTCGCTTCGTAGGCCAATCGTCTGCGGATATTTTTTCTAGTTCTTTTATTTGCTTACGATAAGTCTCTGATGCAGGCCAATCTATTCTTGCATTAACGTACCAATGAAACGTTCGCTGAAGTTTATTCACAAAAAGTTCTGTCTGAGAATCAAATTTAAGAGCTGTCGCAACAAAATAATTGTCAAGTTTCGACAATTTCTCGAAATCTATAAGACCTCTGTCCTCTGCTATTTTGTAGCTGAGCGTTCCCGGAAACGGATAAAATACACTCCATCTCATTCTTCCGGGCTTTATACGAACAATCAAATCTATCGTCTGAAAAATCTGTTCCTGTGTCTCGCCAGGCATGCCGAACATCAAAAACGCGCTGCTATGCAAATTATATTTATCACATAATCCAAATGCCTTCGCTATCGCATCATTCGTCATATATCGCTTGAGAAAGTTTCTTCGAAGCTCTTCGCTCCCCGATTCAACACCGAATTTAACAATTTTGCACTTACTCGCACCCAATGCCTCCGCAGCTCGCTCGTTAAACGATTGAACGTGCGCATTGACAACAAAAGGCACTTCGATGCCGGATTCGTTGTACGCACGACAAAATTCAACAACCCAATCCGTATCAAGCGTAAACAAATCGTCGTCAAATATTATCGTCTCTATCAACGGATGCTTTTCTATTAGCTCACGTATCTCACCTATTACCCTCGCAACAGGATAACGCCTTAAATATTCCTTACGCCGATGGCCATGCTCAGCGTATAAGCTCGAAAGTTCATAATTAAAACAATAGCTGCACTTATACGGACAGCCCCTACTCGTCAATATGCTAAGCCAGCCATTTTTCTTCGATAGCATATTATCAAGCTCGAAAATCTCATAATCCTCGGGCGGCAATTTCGATAAATCCGGATAAGGGCCAAGCGGATTTATACGATATTTCCCGTCGGATTGCTTGATTGCCAGATTGGGCAATCCTTCAATGTCCTGCGAGCGTTCCATACGAGTTATAAGCTCGGGAAACATCTCATCACATTCGCCATAACAGATAAGCTCCCAATAACCCTCTCTTACAAGTTCGTCAAGGCAAAGCGTTGCATGTACTCCTCCTATAATCTGTCTTAATTCCGGCATTTCCGCCCTTATTGCTCTGCTTATCCGCAACGCATGTTCATATTGCATCGTTTGCACCGAAAAAGCGACAACATCGGGATTATATCCCCTCACAGTGTCAACAATTTGCTCGATTGAAGGAACTTCCGCCAATGATTCGTTAAGATTTATCAAGCTTACCCTATGCCCCCTTGCCTTCAATGCACCTGCAAGACAAGCAACGCCGTGATTAAAACCTTCTTCCGCATTTAAATTGGGATATATAAATAAAACTTTCATAAATCTCTTTATCCCAAAAACAACTCTATCATCAACAATTGATATATTCCGTTAAGCTAATATCTTCCGTTAAGCCATTTTCTCAAAATCTCTAAAGCAGGTTTGCCTTTAGGTGTATATCCGTAATCGTTCGCCCCCCCCGGACCTGTCGTCCATTCCCACCAAATCGCACCCGCTATCTCGGGAACATTACGCCACGTTCGCACAAAAGCAATATAACATTTTTTCTGCTCTTCCAAGCCAATAGCTGACGGCGAGAGATGACGATAATAATTCCATGCTTCTATACTCGCACCGGGCTGAGAGCACCAGCCGACTTCTGTAAACAAAATAGGTTTGTGCACCGTTTTCTGCCACTTGAGAATTTGTTTTTTTATAGGTTTCCAATTCTTAATAAGCGTCTCTAACGGGGGATTTTCCCTATCCGCAAGCTTGTGATATGTCGTCATTCCGATTAAATCCAATTTGTCCCAAAAACTCACCTGTCTGTAATGATCCCAATTCGCAGAATAAAGCAATTTACCGTGAAATATCCTACGAACCTCTTTAATAACAGCTATCCAGCGCTGCCTAAATGTCTCGGTCGAAATAAGTTCCGCTCCGACAACAAGCCCGTATGCGTCATTGTCCAATCCGATTTTTGCAAAATATTTGATAAATCCCAAATAGCTCGAAAACCATTCGTCCCAATCGGGCGGCTGAATTACCCCGCGCCATTCCGAACCCCGCGGATTACTCAGCAAAATCACAGGCATTAATATTACTTTCATGCCCCTGCTGTGAGCTTTACGAATAAGTTGAGCGAATTGTTCGGGAGTAGGGCATTTCCGTAAGTCAAGATTAATTGATGCGGAACCGGCGTTTTCCTGATACCCTGCCGTCGATAATCCGATTGTATTAGCCCCGAGATTAGCAATCTCATCCACAGCGCGAAGATAATCTTCAATACCGTCAGCTGTGTAATTCACCTGAAGAGCGATGCCGCGTATTACATTCTCATTAGATGCCAATAAATGCTTCTCGCAAACCTTTGACCTTCGCGCCGCTCTATTCATGCCGTTTCTGCTTCCGGAAACACCTGCTTGTACGCTAAGGGAATTGTCCGACCGCAAATAAAGAACAATTAATACGACAATTAACACGCCTGCCAATTTAAGTAAATTTCGCTGTAACATAACTCCGTCTGTAATAATTAATGAAACAATGTTCCGTGAGAAACAATATTAAAAAATACGAATTTAATACTCAATTCGCTATATCCTAATTAATTTATAGCTTAATTTCATTAATGAATTTTTGCAAATGTATCCTTTTTGTGTATCATATATTTTATATCACAATGTTTTATATTTGTAATATACACGCAAACACAAAAACTTAATATCATTGTAAATAATTCTTATTAAAAGAGGTCTGTTAAAATGGGAAAAAATCCAAGTCCGCAAACTCGCAAAATCATTAAGGAAGATACAGGTAAAAATAAAATATTGCTAATAGGCGCCGCTGTAGGCATTCTTGTCGTTATTTTGCTTATCGTATTCGCAACCGGAAAAAAGAAAACAAATACAACGATAAGTTCAGCTCCCCCGACGAGACAAATTTCCCCTGCTCGAAGCAAAAGGACAAATCATTCTATTAAAAAGACTAAATCTGCTCTGTCTCCAAAAGTTGCCTCGATAAGACGTCCCGAAACACCCGAGGGGGTAAGAGAACTTTACGCAAATGCACGAACATTTCTTCAACAATACGACAAACTCGCTGCTAAAGGCAAATGGCTTGAACTCGCTAAATTGGCAAAGCGAAAAGGCCTATTTGTAGAATCCCATTATTGTGGGTCAGCTGCAGGATATTCAAATATTCGAAAGCGATTTTATCGCTCTCTCATATTGTTACAAAGCAACGCTGGATATGCACTCGTTACTCAAGCGGAATTCGAAAAAACATATACAATAGATACAAATACGTTAAAGCAAAATCCTCAATTACTTGCTGAAGAACTCGATGACATAAAGTCTGTATCGGGCATCGCCTCTCAAACCAGATTCGCCGATTTGTTAATAAAAATAGACACAGCTCACGGAAGAGAGCTTTTCAAAGAGAATATTAAAAATCCAAAATTCTATTCTATTCTCATTCGAGAACTAAATCGAATTTATCTCTCGAGATTTAGTAACGACAATATTTTTCAGGCAAAATGGTACTCGCCCGAACCTATGAACCTTTGGCTGATTCAACAACTTATAAATATGGACGTGAGCAAAATTGCGTCCATACAAGAAAAAAAGACGGAAAAAAGTGCGCAAAAAACTAAAAAAACCAAAAAAAGAAAAAGAAGACGAAGAAGACCTTCTCGCACTCCGGAACCGAACATGATGGAACCCCCTATGGGCCCGATGGAGTCAATGGGCCCAGCAATGCCGGGAATGATGATGCCGGGTGCACAAAATCGAGCAAGCTTGAATCTTGCACCCGAACAGAAAAAAATATATGAACATAAAAAGCTTATTCTCAATTTGCTTACAAAACGTGGAGGCATACTCAGTGCATACTTAATAGGTCAGCTGCTAAAATCAGATAAGGAAAATTTGATAATACAAGCTATCTCAGCAGGCCAAATTTCTCCTTCGCTCTTTATGAGATTTACGGGAATTTATGCCGAACCTCTAATCCCGTATTTCGAAAAAGCGTTGCTTAACATAAAAGGCTCACAAGCTGAATGGAATTCTGTTGCAGCAATATTGGCAAGAATGCACAACGATAGAGCTGCTTATGCTGTATTTTCAGCTGCCCGGAAAAGCACAATGAAAATACAAGCAGACGTTGCTTTTGCGCTTGCAGCCGGCGCAAGACAATATACGCTCGATACGCTTGAAAAATTTATTAAAGTAAAACAAATAGAAGATTGCCCGATAGAAACTCTTTTTACGTTATGGACATCTCCTCAAAAAGACTCATATACAAAATTATGGGATTGGCTAAGCGAGTGGATTCCGGGATTATCAACACCTGATATCTCCGTATCCGGTAAAAGAGTACCCGCAAATTTGAATAAACAAATGCCGGTTCCCCCCGAGATGGCGGGCCCCATGCCTCCCGGAGCTATGCCTGACGAAATGATGGGAATGCCGCCCGAAAGACAAACTCGACGAAGCCCTGTTCATCGTAGGCGAAGCAAACGTGCACTTTCACGCATGCGCAAACAGAAAAGTAAATCGGCACCTAAAAAAGGTTGGCCGATAAAAAGACATTTTGTCAGAATCGTAAATAAAAACGCAATCTTAGCGTTTCTAGAGGAAACAGGTAAAATTCAAATCTCAACGCCCAAGCAGGAGCATAAAGCCCAAGATACAAAACACGGAAAAGGACGGACTCACAAAAAACGCAAACGAATAAAATCTGCTGTTACAGTTTCAGCTAATTCTCTCGCTTCTATCAAAAGGTCAGCTGTCAGATGCTTATTGAATGTAGCGACGCAAAAACACTCGACATATTTCAGAAGCCTTATCGATGACGAACTTGTCGGAGGATTAGCAAGATTAGGCCTGTGTCTTCTCGATGATAAACAAAGTGCCGAAAAATTACTTGCACATTTCTGGACACATCCTTTGGAGCTTGCCGATTTTGTAACACAAAAAGGTAAAAGTTCAAAAAACAAACAACAATCGCAGATAATAACCGATGTAAACGTATCAGCTGCAAAACTTGCAGTCCCCTTGAACGAAGACGGTTTAACTCAATGCGGAATCAGTGCCCGCTCCGCTTTGATTTATTTCGATTACTCACCCGCGGGAAAGGCTTTTCTTTCTGCCCTCGGAGAGTTCATTTTGCACAAAGAGCCTTTCGACGAACCCGCAAGGGTTGCGGGAGCTGTCTGTCAAATAATCGAAGCCATTGGCAATTGGAATGTACCCGACAGCACACGCACACTTGCCGATTTGATAGCTTCTGCCGGTGATTTCGGACTAAGAGGAACTGTCAGACGCATACGCTCAGCTCGTTCTGCTAAAAATTCTCTCGCGACAGCTGTCCGTGCGAAGGCTCTTGAAGTATTAGGCAGAATCGGTGATAGAGATGCCCTGAATATTATAGTTCAGCTTGCTACTTTCCCGCAAGCAGACATATATCTTCAAACAGCTGCTAGAATTGCTCTTGCTCGAAGGGGGGCGGAACAAGCTACGGAACTTTTCCTAAATATGCTTGACCCGGACAAAAAACAGATTAATCGGAACCGAAATAGAAAAAACGTCTCTCAGCTTATTAGAGAAATTGCTCCCGATTTGCAAACAGAAGAAGATGTTGCGCTATTAGGAATAAGCAGATTACCTAAAATAGACCCGTTATATATGCAGCAAGCTATCGAATTAATAAAAAAACTCGGTACAAGCAAGCAAATTACGCACAGAGGTTCTCATTCCCAAGATATCCAAGAGCGATATGTTCTAAGCCTGCTTTCAATCGGACAAGGTGCTATCATTGACAAAATAGCGGATATAATCGAGCTCACAGCATTAGAACCGCTAGCTCGAAGAGGCAACTTAAAAAGTCCGTATTACTGGAATAGGCTTACCGGTGAAGCCAGAGATAAAGCGTTCCTATATATGATAAAAACTCTTGCAAACAAAAAACAATTCAATGAGCCGAACTCGGTCGTCCGATTGATAAAAGCTATTCTAAAACGCGAGCAGGAAATATTCGAGCCTAACGAACAAATACTTGAAGAATGGAATCCGGAAAAATATCTCATCAAATTTGAATATTCACATAAGCAAATAAGTCGAGGATTGCCAAATATCGGATTCGGCGAACCCGGGTTTCCCGGAATGCAAGCACCTGAAATGCCGGGTATTTCTAAAATAATTAAGCGAGGAAGACGTTCCTCAAAAAATCGAGGAAAATCCTTGAGCAACAAATCTATTTTGTCTATACCTTTTCCCGCAAGTCTTGATCAAAAGAATATTCCTCAGTTAGCTGTCGCTGCAGGATTGGAGCTGATAACTAAACTCCCTAATGCCAAACGTTACATCAAAGAATTTAATAATGGCAATAAATTTCCTTTATATCGTTATCACGCAAATTTCATCTTCTACAAAAAAGGACTCAAATCCGCTCGAAAAAATCTTGTCGCTGCATTTGCAAATCCGGGGAAAGACACATTGCAGCAATATTTTGAATTCTTAGCTATTGACCAAATGACAAAATCACAAGACCCCGAACTCGTGGGAATTTTCGGACAAGCGGCAAGTGAGTCTGCCAAATCCGTAATAATACATAAACTCATCGATGGCGGACTGTATGTGATAACAAAATTATTCGATAAACAAGTCGCGGGAGAAATAACTTTGCTCGATAGGAAAAGCATAATTATTCCGATAGCTCAGCCATGGGAAACGGTAATAAGCACATCCAGATATGATGGATATTCCGACAGTCCGCTAATCATTATGCTTTCAGGCATGCAAATATATACGCCAACAATCGAATGGATTGATGAAATCATATTAAAACAATGTAAAAACGATTTTCCCGTATCGGAACAAGCCCTTATCAATGCAGTTACAATTCTGCATTCACTCAATCCAGCTGGAAATAAAGAATTATTGAAATTATATCTCGACATTCTAAGCAGCAAAATAAAATCGCAAGCTATCACTGCCAAGAGTTCCCAAATACCGCAATTCGAAGGGCAACCTGACAGAAAAGTATCGCGGAGAACAAGAACCGCTGCGAGAAAATCGCAATATAGTTTTACCTATAATGCTGTTTGTCCTTTGATAATACGAGCTATTGGCGAGATGACAGCGGTCGAGACACTCTCCGTTCTTAAAAAACTTACAAAAGAGCGCCCGGATATGTTAGGACTCATTGCTATAGAAATATATAAAAAGGATATTGAATTAGGCAAAAAATTAATCATCAGCGCCATAAAAGCGAGTTCCAAAAATCCTCAACTCGCAGGACAAATACAAACAATTATCGGTTTTTTGATGAATAATCCGCCGACCCCGTTCTGCTATGAAGCTATTACTTTGACAATAATAGTTGGCGATTCCTCATCAGCAAAATTTTGCCTCGACATCCTTGAAAAGCAGCTCCTCAACAATAAATTTCCGAAACAACTTGACGTTCCTGTCATGTTTAGATCAATCTTGCAGGGACTTGTTGCACAAATAAGAACAAGCAAAGATGCTGTTTCGAAACTTGATAAAGCTATCGAAATAGCAAAGCATATTAAAAGCCATGAGCTTAAAAAAGTCATAGAAAATATAGAAAAATACAGGGCGAGATTAAAACGGACGCCAAAGCGTTCCGAACGTTCTCGAGGAAACTCTCGTAGAAGAAGACGCAGATGAAAAACGTATAAGCAAACGATACAGATTTCTTTTCGAAAACTTTCTTGCAACTTAAGTTTCCTATATATATACTCAACGTTTTGTTTTTCTCACAACGACATTGCCTTGATATAGAACAGATAGAGAGTGAAAGAAGATGAAAATAACAGATGTGCTTACGCCGGAAACGATAAAAATTCCGCTCGATTCGGAAGAAAAATTTGCTTGTATAGAAGAGCTTGTTGACATCCTCGACAAGGCTGGAAAAATTACCGATAGAGACAGATTTCTACAAGCTGTTCTCGAACGAGAATAT
>CAZKNI010000010.1:0-5113 GCA_964554055.1 uncultured Phycisphaerae bacterium
TATACATTAAAGTCTAATAAAGCGGGAACAATAATGCTTCCCATTAAAGCAACACACGGAACAAAAATTGTGTCGGCAAAAATACGCTGGGGATTTGACCCGGGCGATTTTTTTGATGCAAAACTTGCTATAATGAATAAATCCGGTATCGCACATATAATCGCTTCGAATATCAAACAGATAAGAAAAGAAATAATAATTCCGAATGAGTTGCTTGGCAAAGACAAACTTTTGTTTAAGCTGTCCGTAACAAATTCGGACAAAAAACGTACTGTATATCTTACGAATGTAACCTTAACAATCGAAGTACAATAATTATTCGTCAACTTAAAGAGGAAAGGTATAAATGAAAATGCAAAATACAATCAATATGACTCACGCGTTAATTTTCACAGGCATTACCTTAATGTTGCTAAATATTTGCTTGTATGCCAATGAAAAAATTTCAAATAATGTTAAACTGTCATTTTCGACAGATACGGTAGCTGACTCCGATATTACCGTTTGCCCCGCAATACCCGTATCAGGACAGCAAGCGAGTATCATTTTTCATATTCATAACATCAGCAATCAGAAATTTTCGAAGCAATGTTTAGCTGAATGTTATTGTAATAATAAGCTAATAGGCAAAAAAGAAATCGGGACAATCAAACGAGGTCAAACAAAGTTTATTTCATTTTCATGGCTTCCGGAGCATAACGGCATATACGAAATTACGGGAAAAATTAAAATCGGAAATAAGTATGATTTGAGAGCAAATTATGACGTTGCTGTTGTTGCAAAAAAGTTATATCTTGGCTGGTGCGACGGGTCATTTAACAACTCAGCCAAAAGACTGGTCGGCTATCTCCGATGGATGAACTTGCTTACCCAAGTGGCTAACCCGAAAGAGTTTTCATACTGGAAAAGACGAGGCGTAACGCTCCTTATGGACAGGAGTGCTACCTTGAAGATACTCAAAGATGTTGGAGCTGTACATTGGTGGGCGCAGGCGTATCACCATAAATTTTACAGCGGATTAGCTATAAATGAATTCAATATGGATTATTTCGGAGATGTTGACAAACAGATATTTAAGTATGTCGATGAATTCAAAAAGTGGAAAAGTAAACACCCTGATTATTTTATAGCTGCTTGGCATTCGGGTCCGTTGCTTGAGGAATTTTGCAGACGCTATCGCGGATTTGCCGATTTAATAATGCTTGAAACTTATACAAATTACATTCGAGGCAGGCTAAAAGCTCGATGCGATTATCGATACATCGACGAGCGAATAGATATGGCAAGAAAAATGGATTGGCTTGACAAGGCAATAATGGCTCCTTGTGTAACGGTAGCGTATGGCGGAGTAACAGCGGACGATATTGAGTCTCAAATCAGATATATTAGGCAAAGAGCTCCCGAAATGCCCGGGCTAATCTATTATTGCGGAAGATGCACGCCTCCGCCTCTCAAACGATTTGCGGATAAGCTACTGTTTAAATATTTTATCAAACCGGTAATTACCTTTTGGCCTGAAAACGACTTTAGGCTATCCGATTATCGAGTTGTCTTGGGCAACTCTGCGGAAATAATCATTACTCTTCATAACATTGGCGGCATAGATTCAGCTGGGGTAACAGTCAATATTTATGCAGAAAGGATTTCCGACGGTAAACGTGCGAAGATACAAACCGTAACGGTTGACAGCATCCCTGCCGGTGATGTTAAGCTTGATGTCTATCCTGCAAAAGATATAGAACCTTATGTCCAATTTCCCGGCTTAAGAAAAAAAGGAAGTGAATTCACAAACCCGATTATTCCCGCTAAAAAAGTATTAAAAATCATGTGGAAGCCGAAGCAAGCAGGCACATATAAAATCGAAGCGGAAATAATATCCGATAAATGTGAATGCCTTAATCCTGTCGGAAGCAAAATCTTATGTGTAATTGATTGATTTATGCATTTGCAATTTGCCTTTTTGCACTTTGCGGACTCTTTTTAGGAATAACGCTTGTACTCAAAATACCGGTGCAGTTGACTGGCGTATAATTAATCGACATGATAGCCTAATCCAGGGATATTGAGTTTCTTTATTATTATCGACATTCCGCAAAACATCGTTAGCCTGCTGAATTATCAATTTGGCATATTTTCGAATCGGCAGCTTAACGGTTGTCAACGCAGGAATCAATTGAGAAGCAATAGGCGAATCGTTAAATCCGATAATGCTAATATCTTTTGGCACGGAATATCCTAATTGGCTTAAAACTCTTATTACCTGAACGGCAAGAACATCATCCGTAGCTAAAATAGCTGTCAAAGACGAAGCATATTTCAAAAGTTTTCTAACAGCTTGAGCAGTTTTCCGAAAATTAGTTCTGTTCCCTTCAACAACTAATTTCGAATCATATTGCAATCCGGCTGCTTTCAATGCATCTCTATATCCAGCGATTTTTTCTTCTTCAACTAAAAATCGCCATCTGTCTTCGCTTTGCGTTTTAAGCATAGGCCTAGCAATCACAGCTATCTTTCTATGCCCCAATTCAAGCAAATACTCCGTTGCTTCTGCAAATGCACGTCGATTATCAAACATAATAACGGGAACTCGTCCCGTCATCTGTCGAATAGCACTTGTAACAATAACGAAAGGAAATCCCATATTCAACAGATGATGCATTTCTACATCGGAAACAAACTCGCCATCGACAATAGCAATATCAACTCGACCCGACTGAATCATATCTTTGTAATGAGCTGCCAGATTGACATCTTCTTCGTTTACAGCAACTGCACGAAGCAAAAAATCATAATTTGCCTTTTTCGCCTCAATTGCAAGATGCGAGATAATTCGCTCAGCCAATCCGAATCTCGTGTTCGGCTCACTGGCAATTAAATAACCTATTGCATTAGCTTTTTTACCTGCTAATGCTCTAGCGGGAAGATTCGGAACATACCCGAGCATTCTTGCCGCCCGTATTACTTTTTCACGAATAGGCTTGCGAACTCTTGCGGTATTAATTCCGGGATTCAACACCCGTGATGCTGATGCCAGCGACGTACCTGCTAGCTTTGCCACATCGGCGAGTGTAGGCTTTGCATTTACCCCAAATTTGTTTGAAAGCGAATTCATAAAAACATTTTAAAAAATTAATTGACATAAATCAACAAAATCAATATATTACAGAAAATCGTATATATTTTTTTTGAAAATATTGAAAGCGCTTTCAATAGCGCCGCTCTTAAATAATGCATAACATAAACACTCTTCATTTAAAACAGGAGACGTGCCAACAATGAATATCGTTTTATTAGGACTCGGATTACAAGGAAAAGCCGCCCTGTATGATTTAGCTCAGCAAAAAATATATAAAAAAATAATAACAATAGACATCTCGGACAAATCGTTAGAGTGGGTATCGAGCACATTCACGGATTCACGAATTATCCCTTTAAAACTCGACCTGAGCGATTCCGCCAATTTAACAAAAACGCTTATCGAATTGGGGAAAGGTATTGTTATCGACTTGCTTCCGATAAATTTCATTCCGAAAATTGCAAATGCAACAATAAGGGCTAACTGGCATTACATAAATACATATTACACCTTGCCCGAACTCAAAAATCTATCGGTTTTAGCTGCTAAAAATGATGTCGCTATTCTCCCCGAATTTGGCTTTGACCCGGGAATCGATTTGGTCTTAGCCAGCGATGCATGTAATCAGCTTGATGAAATTACCGAATATTTAAGTTATGGCGGAGGAGTTCCCGAACCGAAAGCTTGCGACAATCCCTTAAAATATAAAATAACTTGGATTTTTGAAGGGGTGTTAAACTCTTATTATAGGTCAGCCAAAATTCTCAGGAACGCCAAAACACAAAATATCCCGCCCGACGAAATTTTCAGCAAAGAAAATACGCATATCGTTAATATATCCGAATTAGGCAATCTGGAAGCTTTTCCTAACGGTGATGTTACGAAATATACGAAAATCATTGACGCTAAGAATATTAAACGCGCAGGCAGATTCGCACTCCGTTGGCCTGGCCATTGCCAATTTTGGTACACAATTTCTAAGCTAGGCCTACTCGAAGACAAGAGCGTCAACATAAACGGAATAACTCTTAATCAAAGAAAAATATTAGCCAACTTATTAGAGCCGAAGTTGCAATATAAAGATAACGAACGCGACATAGCAATTTTAAGAGTTGAAATTGAGGGAAATAAAAACGGCAAAACTCAGCGTTATATCTACGAAATGATTGATTATCGCGATTTGGACACCGGATTGATGGCAATGAATCGCACAGTAGGATTTACAGCTGCCATTGGCGCACAGATGATTGCTGAAGGAGTCATCACGAAAACAGGACTGCTTAATCCGATTAAGGATATCCCATATCAGCCGTTTATTGAACATCTAAAAAAGCGCCATATTAAAATTAGAAAAACAACAATAGAGTTTCAGGAATCTTAAGCATTACGCAGGCATAGCTGTTCTTAGCTGCGAACCTAAATGATTGGCGTGTCGTTTGTTTTTGAGCTCATTTTTTGCAATAACGATTATAAGCATTGTTTTATATTTGTTTACCCAAAAGCTGACTCATTGCGACACCCTTTCAACACAAAAACGTAAATTAAGATTCTGCCTGCGATGCTGAAGGAAGATGTCAAACAAAAAAGAAGAAAAAATCATTTCACATATTATATCTGTCAATACAAAAATAGCATTTCGGCATAACGCGCCATCAAAATCTTGAATTACAGCTGCAGCGTTTACAAAGCAAGCTAAAAATGAATAAACATAACATTTCGAATATCTCACACACATTAAATCTTTTGTGTTACAGACATTTCAACATCGCTGCTCACGCCGCGAGGAACGATTTTCCTTGTCTCAGCATCTTTCGCCACGAGCAAAAACAGGCTGAAGATAGATTCGCATCGCAGCGTTACGCGCTCCAATAAAGTTTGCTCATTGCATCATGCCTCAACGCGAAAGCGCAAAATCGGGCTGTGCCCGTGCCTGCGAAATGCGATTCTCTTTTGATTTTAGGTTTATTCGCGGAAAACAGATTTCATCGTCTCAGCATCTCTCGCCGCGAGCGAGAACAGGCTGTGCCCGCTTATTGT
>CAZKNI010000011.1:0-2744 GCA_964554055.1 uncultured Phycisphaerae bacterium
TTTATAGATTCCGGGTTTATTCTCTGCTGAAATTGCCTCGGAGAGAGGCTTATATGTTTCGTCGTTTATATCATCAAACCCATATACCTTTTTAGCTGTTATCAGTGCCGCGCGTGCGTACGAACCGAACCTGATTTTTTCCCAGTAAGGTTTAAGTATCTGCCATCGTTTTTCCAAAGGAATCGTCTTATTAAAAAGACTTTTATATACGGGGCGTTCAACAAATGCTTCATATAAATTCTCGAAACCTTCTTCCCAGTCCATACCCGCTGAAAATAAGTCATGACGAGTATAATGTCCTACAAGCGTAAAAACATCTTGAGGCTTATTAACTCGTTCAGCTTCGGGAGGAAGATGTTCGTGAGCATCGATAATTTCCAGCGAATTCATATACTCCATTAAACGCTCTTCGGTTTTATTGAAAATCATATGTTTGCCCTCTAAATCCGAATCCAAAATTTCGTTTTTATTTTAGCGTAAAATTCATTTAAGATATTTTCCCGTTTAATTTTTCATAATCAAGGGATTTATCCCACATATAAAAAAGATATCGAAATTCAGATGTATAACAGAAAACAAAACACCGAAAAAAGTCCAAAAAAGTCAAAGCGGACAGCACAACCCCTTGCGCAACATAATAGATATTATCGGACGTTATGTTTTCCTCTTTTCCTGAATATATCGCAGAATTAGAAATCCCAAAAAATCATAACAAATCAACAGGGTCAACATCTATAACAAACTCTTTTCTGAATAAGTTAACGTTTTTTGAATGCCTTATCTTCCTAAAAAACGCTAACATAGATGACGCTGACACACATCTTATCAAAATTTGATATCGATATTTGTTACGTAATCTAAAAAGAGTTGCGGGATTAGGCCCGATTATTGCAATGTTTTTCAGTTTTGATTCGTTTTCAATCATAGATTGAAGGCTTTTAGCGAGCGCCTGAGCTAAATTATGTGCTTGAGACGATATGGAATGTTGAACAATAATCCTGACAAGTCGCGTAAATGGCGGAAGCAAAAGCTTTTTGCGCAGATACATTTCTTGTCGTGCAAATTGATGATAATCGTGATTTAATGCCGATTGTATTGCGGAATCTTTGAGATTATAACTTTGTACAACGACCGAGCCGGCATAATCAGCTCGTCCAGCTCTGCCGGCGACTTGTGCCAACAATTGAAACGTTCGCTCACCCGCTCTAAAATCGGGCATAGACAACGCAATATCGGCACAAATCACACCGACAAGCGCAACATTAGGAAAATCCAGACCTTTCGCTATCATTTGAGTTCCGAGCAAAATATCCATTCGCCCCGCTGCAAAGTCCGATAATGTTTTTTCGTATCCCGAAGCTTTTGTCATAGAGTCCATATCCATTCGTGCAAGCCTAATATCCGGAAATTTCCTTTCAAGTTCTTCCTCGAGACGCTGAGTTCCCAATCCGAATTTATTCATTTTTCCGCTACATCTGTCGCATTTGTCAGGGACAGGCAATTTGGTGCTACAATGATGGCATAAGAGACGATTGGAAACTTTATGATAAACAAGCCGCGTTTTACAATTCGGACAATGCACAACATATCCGCACCTGGGACAAAATATATATCCCGAATGCCCCCTGCGATTAAGTAACAGAATAATCTGTTTGTTTGCGTTCAGGGTTTCTTCTATTTTTGATTCCAATAATCTGCTAAGCAGGTGAACCCCTTTACGTTCCCTGCGTTCTTGATACATATCAACGAGTAAAACTTCTGGCATAGGCAAATTAGCTATACGTTTTGGCAAATGGAGATAATGCCAACCGGAACGATGTTTGCTATTGTAATAGGTTTCCAACGAAGGAGTTGCCGAACCTAACACAGCTGGAATTTTTTCAATTTGCGCGCGTTTTATCGCTAAATCGCGGGTATTATATCGGGGAGATTGCATGTTTTTGAAGCTCGGTTCTTGTTCTTCATCGACAACAATTAGCCCTAAATTTTTTACCGGAGCGAATATTGCGGAACGTGTGCCCAACACAAGAGAAACTTCACCGTTAGCAATCGCTGTCCATGTTGCTCGTCGTTGCGCATCTGTCAAGCCGCTATGCATCACAGCAACATTTTCGAATCTTTCCGCCAACCTGTAAATCATCTGCGCTGTTAAGGCAATTTCCGGAACAAGATATATTGCCCCCCTGCCCGATTTGATAAGATTTTGTATCACGCGTATATAAATTTCCGTCTTTCCGGAAGCTGTTACCCCGTGCAACAAAATAGCTTCAAATTTGCATTTTGCAATCGACTCGTTTATATATTTCAAAGCGTTTTCCTGCTCTTCGTTGAGTTCAAATTCGGGAGTTTTAATTGGCTGACGAATAATATAGGGTTTTACTCGCGTAGGCTTATCGGATTTTTTAACAGATGCCGGAATAGCACAGCTGATAGCTATTCCAATGGGAGATACGTAATATTCGCTAAGCCATTTTGCGAGCTCCGCAATCTTATCGTCAAATAGAATACGCTCGTCCAATATTCGTATAATAGGCTTTAATGTGCCCTTCCAGCTTGATTCCGAAACGTCAAGACAAAATCCTCTATATTTCCGCTCGGAACGGCCGACCGAAACTTCAACGAGCATTCCCGGCTTGAGAATATCAGCAATTTCTTTCGGAACGCTAAAACTGTAAATTTTATCCAGTGGCGCATCGATAGCCACTCTTGCGATTAATCCCGTATAGACCGGAAACGATTGTGGC
>CAZKNI010000012.1:0-3004 GCA_964554055.1 uncultured Phycisphaerae bacterium
ATATCGCTTGCTGTAAAAATCCTTATCCCAGTGCCGGAAAAATTAAAATGCGCGGCCAACATAAATCCGTAATCCGCACCCCTCCCCCAAAGCCACCAATTAACAAGTTCCGTCAATCGCCTGCTTCTTAAAGCAATCCAACCTTTTCCGTAATTCTTCAAAATATCAAATTCCGCTATTACCTGCCTGCCAAATGCATTTGTACCCCATTTATCCTGTCTCGTTCTCTTCTCCCAACAAACGACTTTATCGTCCCATTCCTCGTTAACAACATACGCCCTAATTCGAATCGGATTATCATGATACTTATAACGATGAAAGAGCATAATAGCTACATCTCGAACATCTCCTTCGGGCAAACCCGACAAATTAAACCTTATCAACGCTCTATAACGGACGTTTCCCCGTGAAACAGTTAACCCGTCATAATGCTTATTCCGAGATTCACGCGCCGAATACATTGATGCATCTTGCGTAACACTTGGCCCCTGTAAAACAACAGCCCCCAACGACACACATTCAACACCTAACACCAATAATAATCCAAATACTCGAAAACACATAAAAAACATTCTCTCATATACATGTAAAAATACATACCGTTTATAACAATGAGTCGAGTTAGCGCTAATTTACTCGCGCTAACTCGCCCCATTTATGCAAAACCGACAAATAAGTACACACACCTTACAACGATTGCCTGCGAACAAATCCAACACATCCCGCTACAACAATCAACAAACTCACAGGCTCCGGAACTGCTACAACACTAATAGGGTCTATCAATAATCTCGCGCCTCTCCAATATCGATTTAACGCAAATATCCTCGCAGCACCTGTCGTATCAGGCCACGTAAACGTCAACGATACCGTTGTATAATCATCCCCGACAGACGGCTCGCTAACATCATGACCGTAATAAAGCAACAAATTATCTGTCGCTTTTCCCCAATAGTTTCCGGATGATGCCCCTACGATACCTACGAAGAGTTCAACTTCACCCTTACCTGTTGATGTGTATGCAAGAGGCTTATACGTCGCAGACAATACATATTCCTGACCGGGAGTTAAAGAAAACACGGCGCTTTTACTCATATCATTAATATTTATTCCGTTATCATTGCCACTCCATTTCCATTCGGACGAATAAGTCCCTTCATTCACATCGATTCCTTCCTGCAACGGATACCCGCTAACGACTGCTCCACCAATTGTCCAATCATCAACGACGCCATTAGTCCAGCTTTCGAAGTTACCGTTAGGAACAAGGTTCGCATACGCAAAACCTGTAATTCCCAACACAATCAACAATACCGTCATTTTTCTCATCGTTAATCTCCTTTCTTTTTAAAAAACCTTAAAAAACTTATTTACGTATCGAGCTTTTGCCTATAATCAGCTCAGGCTTAACATATTCATTCAACACATTCACAGCTTTGTTCTCTAACAAATCGATTAACCTTTTCAGAGCGAGTTCTCCCATACGTTCGATATGAGTATCAAAAGTCGTCAACTCAAGGTCACTTCGCACCGTTAACATATTCCCTACGCCAACAACGCCCAAGTCCGACGATGTAAGATGCAATTCATTTCGTCCCTGTATTACACCTAACGCCTGAATATCGTCGCTACAAAGTACAGCGTCAGGCTTATTCCCTTCATAACACTCCAAGATAAGCTTTTTACTTTCTTCCGACGACCAGCCGCAAGAATATATCCTATCAGCACAACTCATTCCCAATTCACTCATTGCTTTTTCGAATCCGCTGATGAAATGTTTACGAGTAACAGACCCCGACAATCCGCATATTGCAATTATATTTCGATATCCTTGTTCATATAAATACCTAACAGCTTCATAACTTACACGAAAATGGTCGATGCCGACCATTGGATAGCCAACCCCCATATATAAAGGCCTGTTCTCGATAAATACGACATTAACATCACGACGCTCCAACTCGAGCATAATATCTTCTTCAAGTTCGACATTTATCAGCAAACCTTCTATTATCCCGCTACGAACATCATCTATTACATGTCCCAAATCTTCGCTATTATTAGCGAGATTATCAACGCCGTAAACACTCAACCGAAAAGCCTTATGGGCACGATTTCTTTCCATTCCCGACAATAATTTTGTCATCCAAGGATAATCCGCAGGAAACGCACTGTTATATAGATACGCTATGTTATATACTTTTCTGCTGATATCATTAACAAAAGTTCCTCGCCCATGCTCGCGAACGATAAGGTTTTCACGCTCCAACTCTTCAAGTATTTTAGCTGCCGTTCCACGAGCTATTCGATATTCTTCTGCCAGTTTGCGTTCGGAATATATTTTATCTCCGGGCAAAAACTCTCCGCTACGTATCTTGCTAGCCAATATATTTTTAACTTGTCGAGATTTGGAAACTGCAACAGCCATAACATTCCTAACTTTATCTTTGAAAAAATTTGCTAAATACGATTCACAACTTATCAATCTTTAACACATCTCTTGTTTCTACCTGTCAAACCCTAAAACCGAAAAACATTTCATATCAAAAACAAACGCTTCAATCCTTGAAGTTTTAGAGCTTGGCAATCTCTTCTTCTCAATCATCAATCCTCAATCTTCAATCTTCAATTCTTTATCTTTCCTCGCGCCGCGAAGTTTCGCGAAGCGAAACGAAGCGCAAAAACAGGCTCTGCCTGTCAATCCACAATCCGCAATCCGCAATCTCTTAAATCTCTTCTTCTCAATCATCAATCATTAATCTTCAATCATCAATCTCTTCAGCTCGTCATTGCGAGCGAGTCTTCGAGCGTGGCAATCTCAAATTTTCAATTCTTTATCTTTCCTCACGCCGCGAAGTTTCGCGAAGCGAAACGAAGCGCAAAAACAGGCTCTGCCTGTCAATCCGCAATCCGCAATCCGCAATCATCAATCTCTTAAATCTCTTCTTCGTCTGTCAAATCATCAATCCAGCCAGTTGCCATCACACACCTAAAAGTGGCATAG
>CAZKNI010000013.1:0-2737 GCA_964554055.1 uncultured Phycisphaerae bacterium
GGATGCAAGCTGGCAATTTGTTTGTAATGGGTGCCCAAATAGGGCGTCTTTATGAATGTCAGCCTGTTCCGTTTCCTTTTGGTGATAATCAAAGAAAACGATTGGCATTTCTGATGCAATTAGTCAAGTTAAAGAGGGCATGCAGAAAGTTTTTGACTTTTGGAAAAATGCTTAGGCCTGTGAAAATTTCTCCGTCGCCTGAGATGATTGTTATGAACGGTAGGCATAAGATTCAGCTTCCTTCGATTTTGACGTCAAGCTGGAAATCGCCCGATGGCGACTCAGCTATTGTATTAGTAAATTTATCGAGTTCGCCATCAGAGTTTAATATATCGTTTGATGCATGTGAGTATGGATGTAGCCCTAATACGACATTGGACTTGTATTGTAGGACGGCAGACGGGATACTTTCCGTACAGAAGTTGCAGGTGGGACCGGTGCAAATTCCCATAAAACTTGAAGGTACGAGAGTATTGGTGCTTGAGTTGAAAGCTGATGTTGTGAAGAGGTGAGAATATGTTGTCGGGGTATAAGAGATTTGTGAAGAGTTTTACGTTGATAGAGCTGCTTGTTGTAATTGCAATAATAGCGATATTAGTTTCTTTGTTGTTGCCAGCTCTTCAACATACTCGCGCATATACGAGAAGACTTGTATGTGCGTCTCGACTTCATCAGCTTGGGACAGGTCTTATTTGTTACGCTCTTGATTTTAACGCTTTTTTGCCCCGTCCATGTCCTCCTGACCCGATAGGGACACAAAGATTATGGATTATTAGCGGTGGCTCAAGTTATCCGTCAGGTCTTGGAAAACTTTATAATCAATATGTTGCTGACGGGCATGTGTTTTTTTGCCCGTCATCGCCCCCTTGGGCAGGATATGAAAGTCAATTTTATAAGTTCGGTAGGGACAATTTAAATTGTACGTTAAATCTTGCATGGTGGGGGACGTTCGACAATCCTGACGGTGTGCCTCGCATCGGCAGAGGATATGAAGAATATTCAAAATTGCACTATTATGAAGGTTTGGTTGCAGATGTTATGACGAGAAGGATTTATCTTACTCATTACGTGCAGAATTTGCCCGGATTTAATGTCGTTTATAGCGACGGTCGAGTCGAATGGTATGATGATTCCGACGGTGTGATTTTGTCGTTGCTTCCGGAAAATCCTTACAATTCCATATCCAGCCCGGATTATATTAATGTTTGGCAGAATTTTTTTAACAGAAATTGAATAATAGACTGTATAGCAAAAGAGATTTTAAATGCGTTGCAAGAATTTACATACAGCAATTGGAGTCTTTGTTTCGTTGATGTGCTTTAACGTCGGAATTGGCTTAGCTTACATCGGGGAATGTTCTAATCTTGTAATTAATGAAATTATGTATAAGCCTGCGTCCGAAAAACTCGAAGAACAATTCGTTGAACTTTATAATCGCGGTGAGAGAGATATTAATTTGAGCGGCTGTAGGTTTTCGGGGGCAATGAAGTTTACGTTTCCGGAAAACACTGTCTTGCATAAAAAACAATATTTGGTGCTGGCGAAAAACGCTGAACTAATAAAGCGCAAGTATGGCATCGGTAACGTTATCGGAAATTTTTCCGGGACATTAAGTGATTATCACGATACCTTGATTTTGCTGTCGCCGAAAGGGAAATTTTTGTTTCAGGTATCGTATGGCAGTGATAGCGGTTGGCCTGCGGAAGCTAAGGGGTACGGTCCTTCTTTGGAATTGATTTCTCCGTTGGCTAGCCCCTATACCCGATTAAATTGGTCTGCAAGCAAGTGTCGGGGAGGGACTCCCGGAAGACAGAATAGCACATTTGTTGATAGCCCTTGTCTGAAAATTTCCCGTGGCCCTTACCTTACTTGGCGGGATAGTCCGAGTTCGACAATGACAATTAACTTTTCGTCAACGTTAGCGGCAAAAGGAGTTGTGAAATACGGTAAAACAAAATCGCTAACAAATAAAGTGATAGAAGAAAAAGAATCTATTTTTCATGTAATCGATTTGCGTAGCTTAGAATCTAATACTCAATATTTTTATAGTGTATCGGTAGGAAATGATATTTCACCGGTATATTCTTTTAGGACGGCGCCGGCAGATAATTCTCCGGTTACATTTGTTGTTTATGGTGATAATAAGCAAGGAGATAATGTTCATAAAAAACTTGTTGCAATGATGATTAGGTGTAAGCCGTTGTTTGTGATTTATGTTGGCGATATGGTGAGCGATGGGGCGGGATGGGTGCAATATGATGTCCATATGTTAGATTCAGCGAAAGAGCTTATCTCGCGGGTTCCAATTATGCCAGCTATTGGCGATCATGAACATAATGTTAGGTATGGCGTTCATAATCGTTCTGCCGGAGATAGATATTGGAAACGCCTATTTGCTTTGCCCGGTGACGGGTTTAATTATTCCTTTGATGTAGGTGCAGGTCATTTCGTAGCTTTGCATTACGCTGACCTGTATAAGCGGCAGAGTACAGCAGTGAAGTGGCTTAAGGGTAATCTTGCTCATTCGGATAAGTTTTGGAAATTCGTCTATTTTCATAGGCCGCCTTACTCGTCAGCGAGAAAAAAGGGCAAAAGAAATGATTATAGCGATGTTAGAATGCGAAATATATGTTGCCCTATCTTCGAAAAATATAACGTGAAAATGACCTTTGCCGGACATATTCATACATACGAACGTTCGTGTGTCAATAAGATATATTATATCGTAAGCGGAGGC
>CAZKNI010000014.1:0-3757 GCA_964554055.1 uncultured Phycisphaerae bacterium
TCCGACAAGCTTGCGTTCGACAAGCAAACTTAAACGACGATTTGCAAAACAGCCCCCGCTAAGCACAACCTTTTCAACGCCAAAACGTCCTGCTATACGTTCTGCCGCTGAAACAAGAAACTCCGAAACCGTATTATGAAACTTATCAGCTATAATACATACATCGACAGACGCTTCAACATCATTAATAATCCGCTTTATCATTTCGCGAACATCAATTACAATCCCGCCTCCGTTTTCTCGTAATTCAAATATATATTGCTCATCACTTATTCCCTTTGCAACAGCTTCTAACATCATTGGCGCCTGACCTTCATAATAATTTTGCGAAGCGATACCCACAAAACTCGCAACAGCATCAAAGAGCCTTCCCAAGCTACTCGTCATAGGCGTATTAATGCCTTTCTTCAGCATCTCAAAAATCATTTTTCGAGTTTGGCTATCACTGCAAATACGCTTCGCAACGGGAAGAGCTTCCGACTCCGCACCAAAAGCCAAATAAAGCAACGCCAACGCAGGCCTAAATGTCTGCTTCGCAGATGCATCGCCCCCGGGCAACCCGAAATACTCCAAATGCCCCAAACGCTCAAAGTTTTCTCTATCCGCTATCATCAACTCGCATCCCCAAATCGCCCCGTCAATACCTATGCCCACTCCGTCCGCACTTATCCCGAGAACCTTTTCAGTGATATTATGCTCCAACATACACGAAACAACATGTGCATGATGATGTTGAACTCTCATCAATTCCAAATCAAATTTTTCCATCGCATATCGGCTCGAAAGATAATCGTCATGCATATCCGCAACAATAATTTCAGGCTTAACTTCATAAAGCCGACATAAATGGCTTATCACTCCTCTAAAATGTTCAAATGCTGTCAACTCTTTTAGGTCACCTATATGCTCGCTTACAATAACGCGTTCGCCTTTTGAAACTGCTACCGTATTCTTTAGCTCTGCACCTACTGCAATAATTGGCTTACTTTTATACCCAAGCTCAAACGATTGAGGAACAAATCCCCTTGCTCTACGAAGCATTATAAGCTGATTATTTTCTCGCGACTGAACAACGGAATCATCTAACTTGCGATAAATATCACGGTCGTGCATAAGAAACAAATCTACAACTCCGTTAAGCTTCGCAAGGGCCTCATCATTATCGGATATAATAGGCTCCTCCGAAAAATTCGCACTCGTCATAACGACAGGGCCAAGACCTTCGGAAAACAACAAATATTGCTGCGGAGCATAAGGCAACATCACACCCAAACGATTCAATCCCGGCGCAACTTCATTTGCAATTTCATCGACATCACCTCTTCGCTCCAGTAACACGATAGGCCTTGATATATCTTCAAGCAGCAGCTTGCTCTGCTCATCTACAATGCAAATCCTTTCTATCGCTTCCATATTCGCAAGCATTATGGCAAAAGGCTTGCGCTCACGTCGCTTAAGCCTGCGTAATCGTCTAACAGCTTCATCATCACAGGCATTAACAGCAAGATGAAAGCCGCCTATTCCTTTAATCGCTACGATTTTCCCTTCTTGCAAATACTGCACAACAGTTTTTATAGGTTCTTCATCTATTACTTTTCCGACTTTATCTTGCAAATACAACTTTGGGCCACATACGGGACAAGCTATAGGCTGAGCATGAAAGCGCCTATCTGAAGGATTTTCATATTCCGAACGACATTCCTCGCACATGCGAAATTTTGACATTGTCGTATTACACCGGTCATAAGGCACATTACGAACAATCGTATATCTCGGCCCGCAATTTGTACAATTAATAAACGCATATCGAAAACGCCTATTATTCGGGTCAAACATCTCACGCAAACAATCGCTACAAATCGCTACGTCAACCGTAACATCCGCTTCCGCTTGACCCTCAACATCAGAACTCAAAATGATAAAATCATCATCATTCCTCACATCTAATTCAGCAACTCTAATATTCGTTATACGAGCTAAAGGCGGCAAATCTTCTAACAACTTTTTGCGAAATGACTCAATTGTGCTCTTTGCACCTTCAACTTCAATTATCGCTCCTTTCGGATTATTTGCAACAAATCCGACAAGCCCCGATTTTTTTGAAAGTTTATAAACAAACGGACGAAACCCGACTCCTTGCACCTGACCGGATATCTCAAACCGCATACGTATAGCTGAATTGATATTTCTATTCATCTCAATAAATGATTTACTTTAATCAATAAGATTCAACTGTTAAATTCGGAATATCTTTGAAATGAGCAGGATTACGAGTAATAAGAATCTCACCGGCAGCCATTGTCGTTGATGCGATCAAAGCATCCATATCTCCTATATATTTTCCTCGTTTCTGCAAATGAGCTACAATTTGCCCAAATAATATCGCGGAACTCTCGTCAAACTCTAATATTGAAAAATTTTCTAAAATATTAGATACTTTCACTGCTTCAGCCATTGGATCAAATGATCGGGCAACCCCTACATATAATTCCGCAACATTAAAACGCGTTGTTGCAAGCGAGCTACCTTGCTCTATAACTTCTTTTAGTTTATTCATCGCCCTACGATGAAACTTACTTTTACGATTCATCGCATCAATTAATATCGTTGTATCACAACAAGCCATTATCTTTTCCTTTTTGAACATCGATGTCTAATCTTTATATGATGTTCCACGGAATTTATTGCTTCTTCACTAAGAGAATTATCCAAAAATAAGCGTTCAAGAACATCAGGTTTAACAGGACGCTTGATTCTCCTCTTAATAACACTGCTAAAAGATTCTTTATCCCCTTTTATCGCTCTTAATAATTCATATGCTTCCATATCTAAAGTAATTGTTTTTGTTCGCATTTTGAAATCCTCGCATTTCATATCCGCATCTATAATTCATCTATAATTATTTACATTCAAATTACTTATATTTATTAATTATTTATATAATTGCAATTATAACAATAATTATAATTATTATAGCAAATATCTGAAAACAGCAAATATCTAAATATGATAATTTCTCCGATATTGATAAATTGGCTAATAACATTGTCAACGAAATAACAAATATCTAAATATGATAAAGTGGCGGAATATAATAAGGCACCGGCATAAGACTCGCAAGCCAACGAGCCTTAGGAGGAAAACGATAAGACCAGCCGAGGCACAACGGAGAAAACAAAAGCTCAACAACCTGATGACACGTAAGCTCGACGACTTCCGCTCCACAAACCGTGCTCGTTGTTCCCCGTGATATATTCAGCTGCTTTCCGTCAGCCTCTATCAATATCTCCTGATTAGATATACCCCTTACATCCTTCGACAGCATTTTCAAAAGAATTTTACCCTTCAAGCTCAGCGCATCTACTCGCAAATTAAAGTGCTCCGTAAAAACTCCAAATGTCTTTTCGATATCCAAGACAGCCATCTTTCCCGTATATCCGAAACCGTAATCAATCATAAGCTCCTTAAATACTCCGCAGAACTTATTCGGATACATAGGCAAACGAGCATCGACCCTCTCCCATTGTCCCTCTTCTATCTTTTTGACAATTATTGCGCCGATTGTCTCGGGCTCACCCGCATACGATTGTATAACAACACTTTTGTCTCCTGTTGCGCAAACAACAATATGTCCTCCTTGCTCACCTTCAGCCAAAACAACTGTTCTGCCAAACCTTTGATATTTCAGCTTCAACTCTTCCTCTCCGCAAGCACACATATCCGGATTACTCTGCGCCTGACGCCAAATCTCATCCCA
>CAZKNI010000015.1:0-3178 GCA_964554055.1 uncultured Phycisphaerae bacterium
AAATATATTTTCCAATAAACTTACGGAGGTATTATGATGAAAAGAAAACAAGCGTTTACGTTAATTGAACTTCTGGTAGTGGTTGCAATTATAGCATTACTTATCGCGATATTGCTTCCGTCACTTGCCCGTGCGAGAGAAATGGCAAGACGTTCGATGTGTGCCTCGAATTTGCGTCAGATAGGTCTTGCGATGATTCAATACGCACAGACTAATAACGAGTCGTTTCCGAAAGTGCCGGCGCCCCAAGGCAATAATGCGGTGATGGGAACTAACGGAACAGATGGTCCGGATGCTGACGGTCGATTTAGAAATCTGACCGATGACGGAGTAGATAATCCTTATGATACGGCGCAGTATGACCCTACAAGTGATTCGGCACCTGTTTCAGCGTGTTTGTGGCTGTTGTGCCGGACGGATTATCAGCCTGTAGATACGAAAGTGTTTATATGTCCGTCGGTAAAGAAAAAATATAATAAGCAAGACCCGATGATTGATAATGGCCATCGTCGTAGTCCAAAATATTTCTCAGATTTTTATGTTGATTCTACTGTTGGGTATCTGGTGACCTATTCGTTTCATAATCCGTGGACAGGTCCGTGGGATACAACAACGCCTAAACCTTCGTTCGTAATAGCGGGCGATGAGAATAACGGTATTGATCCTACCGACGATGGTAATAAAGATAATTCCAACAGTGCTAATCATAGTCAAGAGGGTCAAAATATAATGGCTGTCGATGCGAGTGTGAAATTTGTTAAAACAGTACACGCTGGCTTGAACGATGATAATATTTACACGTCTTATGTGGATAATAGCGGAAATACTTTAACGGGTACTAATCCGAGGGATGCAGCTGGTGCATTGTTTGTTAAACCTTCGGGTGAGTATTTCGATACGGTTTTGATTCCTGTTGACGATGGAACGCTTGGTGATTGGGATAGAGGAATGTAATAAAGAAATTGCCAGAAGGTAGATAATAGAGATGTGAACAGGTGAGTCGAATTGGAGGCTCACCTGTTTTTTTATTGTTGTGTAAGTGGCGGGAACTTTTCTTGTTCGCGACGAGAGATGTTGTGACAGCGAAAGCTGTTCTCCACGCTCCTTGTGATGAAAGAAGAGGAGATTGCCAAGCCCTAAAACTTCAAAAGGCAAACGTTTTTTAAGATGCTGAAACTTCAAATATTAAACGCTTGTGCCAAAATGAAGCGTTTTTCGGTTTTAGGGCTTGACAATCCGAAATCTCTTCAGCCCGTCATTGCGAGCGAAGCCGTCAGGCGGAGCGCGGCAATCTCTTCCGTTCGCAAATGATGAGATTGCTTCGTCATTCGCCCTTCGGGCTCATTCCTCGCAATGACGAGGGAAGAATTGCGGATTTCGGAGTGCGGATTGCGGATTGACAGGCACAGCCTGTTTTTGCTCGCGGCGGAAGGCGCTGCGACGATGTAAATTATTTTCCGCGAATAAACTGAAAAATAACGAAACATTTCTCGCAGGCACAGCCTGTTTTTGCTCGCGGCAGAAGGCGCTGCGACGATATAAATTGCTTTTCCGCGAACGAGCTTGACAGGCCAAGAAGAGATTGAAGATTAATGATTGACAGGCTAAGCCTGATTTTGCGCGGAGTTTCGCGAAGCAAAACGAAGCGCATAAAAGGCTTCGCAGCGTTGCATATTCCAACAAAGTTGCTCATTGTGTTACGCTTTAACGCAAAAGTGCAGAAATATGTACGGAAAAGCTGAGAGTGGAGAAAAATTATTTGGCGGCGAGATTGTTTATCATGGCTGAAATGTATCCTGCAGAAAAGCCATTGTCTATGTTGACGACAGCAACGTTGGCAGCACAACTGTTGAGCATGCCTAACAAGGCAGCAAGGCCATTAAAGCTGGCACCGTATCCTACGCTTGTAGGAACGGCAATTACAGGGGCGGAAACAAGCCCGGCAACAACGCTAGGCAGAGCTCCTTCCATTCCGGCAACGACAATAATAACGTTCATCTTCATTAGCTTATCTTTGTGTGCAAGCAATCGGTGTAATCCTGCGACTCCTACGTCGTAAATTGTTTGTACCTTTTGATTCATTATCAGAAGTGTTTCTTTGGCTTCTTCCGCGACGGGCAGGTCGCTTGTTCCGGCGCAAATTATGCCTACGATGCCCGCACTTTTCAGGGAGGCTGGCTGTTGATTTAAGGATATTGTTTCGGCAAGCGGATTATATTTCGATTGAGGAAAAAGTTTTTCGATGGCATGAAATATTTGCTCGCTCGCTCGAGTTGCAAGGACATTGCAGCCTGTATCAGCGAGACGAGAGAAAATTTCTACAATTTGGCTTGTCGTTTTGCCCGGACAAAAAATGACTTCCGGAAAGCCACAACGCAATGAGCGATGATGGTCTATTGTAGCAAAATCGAGAGTCTCGAACGGTAATGACCGTAAACGAGCAAGGGCATCTTCAACTGAAAGCTTGCCCGTTGAAACGGATTTTAAAATTTGTTCTATCGTGCTTTTGTCCATGACTAATTTTCCTGTTATTTTTTGATTGGATGACTTTCAATATAACGCAGGCGCATGTAGATTACAAAAAATATTTTTTGTGTGTATGTTAAACAATCTCGGGTAAAATAAAAGCCAAAACGGGTAATGTGCGTTTTACTTGCTATAAAATGCTGAGATGATGAATACAAGGTTATTTGCAATGGGAAAATATAGCTATTTATATCCGAGGCCCGGGCTTACTGTTGATATTGTAGGGTTGTTGTGTCAAAATGGAGTATGGCGTGTTTTGCTTATAAAAAGAGCGAAAGAGCCTTTTAAGAATAAGTGGGCATTGCCAGGCGGATTTGTCGAGGAAAATGAAGATTTGGAGGTTGCAGCGAGGCGTGAGCTTAAAGAAGAAGTGAATGTAGAGCCAACGGTGTTGAGGCAATTTTATTGTTTCGGAAAGCCTGGCAGAGACCCTCGCGGCTGGTGCGTCTCGATTGGATTCGTTGCTGTGTTTGATGAAAAAATGTATAAAACGGTGCGTGCTGGAGATGATGCGAAAGATGCAGATTGGTTTGCGGTAACGAAATTGCCTGAGCTTGCGTTTGATCATAATGAGATTGTCGCGAGGGCGTTGGAAACGGTAAAACAATGGCAGAAGTTAGGAATAATAAAGGGAAAGAATTGTGATTGAATA
>CAZKNI010000016.1:0-6764 GCA_964554055.1 uncultured Phycisphaerae bacterium
ATGGGCTAATGTGTATTTTTCGCTTGAGTTTGCAGGTGTAGAGAAAGCTTGCAGAAAACGAGGGTACGGACTTAATGTAAATTTATATAATCTCTCTAATATAGATTCGTTTGTTTTTCCTAAAAGTGTCAGACAAAAGAGTGTTGACGGACTTGTTCTTACCGGATATGTAGAAGCTGCCATCGTATATAGATTTAGGGAATTTGGAATACCTTGCGTGTGCATAGGCGATAATATAGAAGTTGCAAAACTCATACCTACAGTATCAGCGGATATAGTGGAGGGCTTGCATCAAGCGGTAAAGTATGGCGCCCATCTCGGACATCGTAAAATCCTCTACACTACCGGAACAAAACGCAGACAAAAAGAGGTCGGAGAATTACTTAAAAAGCGAACCGAAAATGATTTCGAGACTCGTTCCTGTAAACTTATGCTTCCGACTTTGCCTCGTATGGAAGGCGATTATGCCGGCGGAAAACTTTTGTTCGATTACTGGTTAAGCCTTCCTGACAATGACAAACCCACTCTTGTTCTCACTACCGACCAATCATCATTAGCATTTCTCAAGGAAATGAAAAAACGAGGCCTGAAATGTCCCGAAGATATCAGTATCATAAGTACCTGTGATTCGTCTTTATGTGAATATGCAGACCCGTCATTAACAGCAATATATACCGACCTTATCGCAATTGGTGAATATACAACCAATCTGCTTATTGACCATTTGGAGGAAAAAGCACCGCTTGCGCCCGATATGTCCAGAGGTGATTTTCCGTGCCAATTAATAGTTAGGGATTCTTGTATAAAAATACAAAGTTAATTCTATTTTGACAAATAAGGAGAAACAGAATGAAAAATTGGTCTTATGCAGTCTTAGGTAAATTGTAACGTCTTAAACTTTCCTTCGATTTGGAGGAAGTGGGATACTTAAAAAGAACAAAACATTTGCGAAAAGAGGAAACTTTTTAAAAGGAGATACATTATGAGTAAAATGCTAACTGTAACAATCGGATTATTATTGGTGTTCGGTTCTGCAGGTTTTGGCGCTATTATCAGTGATGACTTCAATCGGCCCGACAGCGCAAACCTTGGCACAACAAACGAAGGATACGTATGGACAAGGTACAACGCGGATAACCCCAATGAACCGCAGATAAGAAACAGCCGACTGGAGTGGCGAGCTCCCCATCCTGCACAGATTACAGTTTCACCTGCAGGTGCCCCACAAGTGAAGAATTTCACACTCGATGTAGATATAACCAAACTGAATGAATATTGTTCCGCACACTCATTTGATATCTCATTTAGGATGGCTCAAGAAGGTACGAATATCTACTCTAATTATAACGGAGCAGACCCTGGATACGATTTGGGAATCACCTTTGACAATCCCGCCACGACTATAAAAGCTAATCTTGTAAGTGATTATGATACTGTTCGAAATAGCTTGGCAAGTGGAAGCATATCAGTTGATTCTTCAACGTGGGATGTACATCTTACATTAGTCGCACAAGATAACAACATCAAGGTATTTCTAAACGGAACAAAGGTAATCGACTATATCGACAACACGTCTAACCCTGCTGCTAATGAAGACGAATCCGACGGTATTAGCTATGGATATTTTTCGTTTTATAACAACCGTTGGATAGACTATGCAATGGACAATCTAAATATCGTTCCGGAGCCTACTGTAATGAGTCTGCTATGTCTTGGGGTTTTAGGTCTGTTAAAAAGAAGATAATCGAAAATCGGAAAACAGGGGCGCAGCTCATAACTGTGTCCCTTGTAATAATTAAAAATGCTCAAATTGACCGGCTCTTTGAGAAATTAAACGTAAGTTTTTTGTCATTGTGAGTTTCGTAGGGGCGTGGCAATCTCAAACGCTTCGGATTAAGAGATTTGCTTCTCGGATTTCTTCGAAATCCGCTTGCAATGACGTTTATGTGCTTTTTCGTCTCTGCCGAACATGACAAATCAGTCAATTTGAGTAAAATAAATATAATGGATAACAAAAACAAAATAAGCGGAGGTCCCGATATGCCGGATTTATGCTATAATCGACGACTAATATTTAATAATCAATATTCGAAAGGTTTCACTTTAATTGAGCTTTTGGTTGTAGTTGCTATCATCGCTGTATTGGTATCTATCCTTCTTCCTGCATTGTCAGCAGCTAGAGATGCTGCAAAAGGGGCAATTTGTCAGTCGAATTTGCGTTCGTTGGGTTTGGGAATTCAGCAGTATGCGATAGATAATAATGGGATTGCACCGGCGGCATATGATGCTCATATTTGGCCTAAATGGTGGCAGAACTATTTGTCTAACAGTGGATATCTTCCCAATCTGCCAACCTTTAAGAGTGGCTCAAGCGCGGAGAAAGTCTGGGTTTGTCCGATTTGTGAAGTCGATGCACTGGGTCGGGGAGCGGATTATGTTGCAACTACTTATCTTCGTGTCAGAAATTATGCATGGTGGGTAAGCCTCGGAACAGCTGACTGGATAAGGCTTAGTTCCATAGAGAATCCAAGTTGGCAGATGTTTGTTACCGACGGTACCGTAGGCGACACGGAGTTTTTGCATCAAGGTGGAAAAATCGTGGGTATGGCAGGTGCTAAATCAGGCTCAACGACTGCTTGGCAGCACTTACTTTCCTATATGTCGGGATACAGAAATTTTTCCGGTTGCATGGGATTTTTTCACAGTAATCAAGCCAACGTAATATTTGCCGATTGGCATGTGGAGCAACTGAGCCCGGACCAACTGACATACAATATGTATGAAAATCCGGATTCATAAAATCTATTCCTAAGTTTTTCAAACAACCTGAAATGTTATGGAAGGAGTTATCTATCATGCAAAAAATAATGTTCGGTATATTGGTTTTTGTAATGTTCGCTTCACATGTCCGTGCACGTATTATGCATTATACGGGGCGGATTTCTCCTGCTCCTCAGCAGGTATTAAGCGAATGGAAAATGATTAACATCTCAGAAAAAGATTTCAAAGTTGTGATAAATCCCGGTGCGCACAATGCCGTCAAGCTCGCTAAAGACGAGCTTGAAAAACGCATTAGGTATTTTACCGGAAAAGGCACAGGAATGACCGGCAAAGCTATTACGGTTTATCTTGGTAACGTGGACGATAAGAAATTTATAAGCAATGCCAAGAAAAACGGAATAGACCCGACCCGAACGGTTTTACCTCAGGACGGTTACTTAATAAGAATTGTCGAAAAGAAAGACAGTGTAAAGATTTTTGCAGGAGGAGTAAATCATCGCGGTACATTCTATGCCGCTGCTACATTGATGCAGGGCATCGGTTTAACAAATGGCCGAGCGACTTTGAGATGTGCAAGTGTAAATGATTGGCCTCATTGGAAGCACCGCTATTTCGCTGATTATGGATATCTTAAGCCCGAGCAGGGCGTTTTCCTTGCGGAAAACAAGATTGACGGTTTCACACTTCAAACGAGAAGTGAATGGCGGATGATTAGGGCTAACACCAAAATGCAATATAGCAGGATATCTTATGGTGATGCACTAAAGATTATGAAAAAATTTAAGGATACATACGATTTAGTTGATATTATGGTTATTATAAACATTTATGCAGCAAGTCCCCGAAAATATCCCAGAATTAATATAGCTAACGAACAGGATATTAAACAATTAGCGGATGTTTGTTCTTTTTTAGCGAGTAGCGGTGTCGATTCCATCATGATTGCCGCTGATGACTGGACATTATCCCAAAAAGGCAAATATGTCTGCAGTTGTTCTGCGGAACGGAAAAAATTTAATGACTCTGTCGGACGAGCACACGGATATTTAGTACGCAGACTTTATGAAATACTCAAGCCTCGATATCCTCTATTAACACTAAGTTTTGTTCCGGCTCCGTATTCGATATACAACCATAAAATTCCTACCAAGATATCCTCTCAACGTTATCTACGAGATTTGGCTATGGAATTGCCGGATGAAATCAAAGTTGTCTGGACGGGTCCTTATGTTCGTTCTAAAAAGGTAACCAGAAAGGATTTCCTGAAATTTACCGATTATGTCCAAGGTCAGCCGTTGCTGCTATGGGATAATTCTTGTAATGGCCCCATACCGAGATGGGAGACAAGTTTTTATCCCGGTTTCGCTTTGGATTCCAATGGAGTTATATATATCAACATGCCGGGCTTTTTCGGTTGGGCTTGGCAGGGACCTTTTGGGCTTGCTGCCAATGCTTATTTGTGGAATCCGAAAAGCTACAATTCCATCACTGCTCATCGCGACGCAGTAGAACGACTTTACGGTAAAGGTACTTACAGCCCGGTTAATGAATATATAAAAAATTATGCATTACTCAAAGCTGTTATGAAAACGAATAAGAAAAAGGCAAAATCTATTTTAGCTCGTCTCACAAATGCTCTGGAGAAGATGAAAAAGAAGGGATTACCGATACGAAGGCCAGCTGGTGAGATAAAACGTATTCGCAGTATCCTCGAAGCAGCTCCCCCTACAATGACGGTTGTACGTGTAAAAGACAAACCGGTAATTGACGGTAAGCTTAACGAGTCGTGCTGGAAAACAATGAAATGGTCTGACGAGTTTAAGCATATCAGCGGTGATAATAAGAAAATCAACGCTACAAAATTTAAAATCGGGTATGACGATAGCAATTTGTATATTGCTTTTTGGTGTGAGCACAAAGCACCTTTTAAAAAGCCGCTCGTTAAACAACACGATGGGCCGATATATGCTATGTCGGATGCAATTGAAATTTTTCTACAAGATAAAAAAGACGATTACGGGCATTTTATCTTTGACCATATAGGTAATCGGTTTGACGAATCGAAGACTTTGGGATTATCATGGGACCCCGACTGGAATGTAGCAATACATAAGGAAAAAAACGTGTGGACTTCGGAAGTAATAATTCCGTTTAGTTCGATGAAGCCTCTCATCGAAAAAAAAGTAAAAAAGGGAACTGTATGGAAAGGAAACTTTTGCAGGTCTTATGCAACTGTACATGAATATTCTTGCTGGTCTCCAACGCATGGAAATTCGTTTCATACGACCGCTTTTTTTGGCACGTTGATATTTGAATGAATTTATTTTCAAGATTATTGTTGTATTAAGTTGAGTATCTCAGTTATCAGTTAATCGTGCCTGTTGTGTATTGGAATTTAATGTTAATTTTTCGTTTTGGTAAGTGCAATTTATCGAATTTAAAGCGTGTAAGTAAGTGTCAACCGAAAAAGATTTGAAAAGGATACGGAGACGTGTCAAACCGAAATGACGATTACCAAAAGCGGATAAAATGGTTTCACGAAGCAAGGTTCGGGATGTTTATTCACTGGGGTTTGTATTCTCAGATTGCGCAATTCGGGGCTTGGGAGTTGTATAATATGCGAATTCCGCGAGCAGAATATGAAAAGCTTGCGGATACGTTTAGGGGTGAAAATTTTGATGCGGAATATATTGTGAATCTTGCTAAAGAAGCCGGCATGAGATATGCGGTATTTACGAGTTGCCATCACGAACACTTTTGCCTGTTCGACAGCAGTGCCGATGATTTTAATTCCGTAAAGCGAGCAGCTAAGAGAGATTTTGTTGCGGAATTCGTCAATGCCTGCAGAAAAGTAGGGCTGAAAATAGGATTATATTATTCGCCAGGAGATTGGAGAGAGCCCGGTTTTTGGGAGCCCGAAAAATATCCCGAATCAGCTGGCCTAATGAGGGAACGAGCAAAAGCGCAGATACGGGAGCTGATGACTAATTACGGCAAGATTGATTTGTTATGGTACGACGGCTCGCTGCTTGCTCAGGATGTCAACCGTAGAAGCCAGATAGCGTCTTTCTGGGGTTCAGAAGAGATAAACGCAGAGGTAAGAAACCTTCAGCCCGGCATTCTTATAAATAATAGATTTGGTACAGCTGAGGATATCGACACTCCGGAACAGCATATAAAAGAAGCTGAGCGGGGCAGAGCGTGGGAAGTGTGTATGACGATGGGCGAGCCGCTTGCTTGGGGTTATGTAAAAAACAATTTCATCAAGCCGACAAGAGAGTTACTTAAAGACCTTGTCAGAATATCAGCGGGAGAGGGAAATTATCTTCTTAATATAGGTCCCAAGCCTGACGGTAGCGTACGAGAGGAAGAAGTAAACGCATTGCGAGAAATCGGACAATGGATGAAGATTCACAGCGAATCTATTTATGATTCCAAACGTTGTGTGTTTCAGGATAAACAAATAATCAGTTCTTGGTGGGGTATCTGGACGCGAAAGGGAAGCATCGCTTATCTGCATTGCATACCTTGGCCCGGCGAAAAAATCCGGTTGCCACGTGTCGGAACAAAAGTAATCTCGGCGGAACTGATGGGCTGGGACGGACATCCTCGGGTCAATCAGCTTAGCAACGGGATATTGGAAATCACAGGCTTGCCCGAAATTCCACCGACTCAGCCGATACAAGTTATTAAAATAGAGTTTGAAGATATTCCTCAGTTGTATGAGGAAATCGATAAATCCGCTTGGCTAAAAATTGATAAGATATAGGAAATTAGCAAAATGAGTTGGCAGAATAGACTTGTTAGAACCAAAATTATCGGCACGCCCGTTGTAGAGCAAACACCTTTTGTCCGGAAAGACAAACTGTATCGTATGGAGGTCTGGCAGAGTCATTGGGATAATCCCGAAGACAACAACGATAGAAGGCATTGGCTTCAAATAAGAGATTGCGAAACAGAGGAAATTGTAAGCAGGACAATGG
>CAZKNI010000017.1:0-5948 GCA_964554055.1 uncultured Phycisphaerae bacterium
TGAAGTTTTAGGGCTTGGCAATCTCTCAGCCAACGCCCAACGCTTCACCGCCAACGTTCATTTAATCCTTTCGAGCAAAATAAACGCCAATTATAACATTTCGTTTCAATCAATTACTCTCCCATCGTCAGTATCATCAGCTTTTCGTTGCTTCAGCAGTTTAAACATATCCGTATAATCGCGTGCCCCTCCTACTATAAACCATACAGTTGTCAATACGCTCAGAACAAAATAGACAATCACATAATACCACCAAAATTGTGCCCATGCTTCTGTCGAAACATCAAAAAGCAGATTATAGATTGTTCCTATTATGAAAACAATACACAGCGACAATGACCAAGTCATGCTAGCTATATAAATAGCTTTGTCCCATCGGCTAAACTCATTTCCCATTGCAAGCAACGCTCTCAAACCGCCTATCGGTTTTTCATCCGCTTTAACGATATCATCACTTATTGCATATTTACCTCTATGCAACATCCTATCCATATCAACTGTTTTGCCTTCAAGCAATGAAACTGTGATATAAACAACGCTGCACGTAATACTGGTAATAAACCCTATCCATTGGCTATTCAGTGGAAACTCAGGCCAAAATCGTCGGATAATCGCACCGCTAAATGCCATTGTCATTCCGAGGATTAAGGAACACCAAGCAGCTCTCGTCGTACCTCTTTTCCAATACAATCCGCCTATCACAACTGCTCCCGCTCCACCGACAAAAATCGTACCGGTAAACGCCATAAACATCAAAATATACTCATTTTGGCGATAAAGCAAACCGAACAGAAACACAAAAACTGCAACTCCCAATATGGAAAGTTTCAACAATTTTATATGCTCTTCACGGGTTAAGGGCTTTTTGCGAAGTGGCATAACGACATCTTGAATAAATATCGAACCCCAAGAATGCAAAAAAGTGTCATGAGTACTTATAAATGCTGCCAGCATAATTGCGCACACAGCTCCCATCAATCCTGTTTTCAAATATATGCTCATTGCTATTGTTGTTGTCAATTGTGTCTGAAGCGTTTTCGTTTCCGCGCTGCTCCTCCCTACGATTTTCGATATCGCCTCTTTGGCCATTTGTGCCTGTTCCGAAAAATGTGGGTGATGCATAAGTGTATAAGCACAAATCGGAATCATTATCATTGCTAACTGTTGTGCGATTGCTCGCCAATTATTCAGAATCAACGCCATTCGTGCCTCGTGAGGTGTCTTAGCTGATGTCCTATATCCTTGCGCCTGCTGCCAACTCATCCACCCGTAAAACATACTAAAAGAAAAAAGAACATAATACCAAATATTGAAATCCTTCATTTTACTTGTATGAAACGGATGTATCAAAGACTCTCCGGGCCGCGACATCTTTAATGCCCCTATGATTTCAGACCAATTGAATATGCTGAAAAGCAGCATACCTATCAGAATCACAAACACAATATTACAAAAAATACCCTGAACAAAATCCGTAACGATAACTGCTATTTGTCCGCCTATAAAAACGATATAAAGAGACACGATAAGCAAAAACGCCATCACTAACGCCAACGTGGACACCTCAAACCCTGATATATACACAGTCTCGGGCAATCCGCAAAAGTGAACAAAGAAACGAGCCCCTACAACCGGAAACAATCCGAAATTCATCACTCCGGATGCCCACGCTACAATTCCCGCAAAAATGCGAAACCTTCTGCTATAACGCTTTTCAAGATATTGAGCTATTGTCAATGCACGGGTCTGCCTAAACCGATATGTTACCCAACCCGACATAGACAACACAAGATATGCCACTAAGGTTATGAAAAACCACCATTGAATTGAAAAACCGGAATGATAATACATTTCAAACGCTGCCACTGCACTTATTGCACCCCATCCCGCAACTCCTTCCGCCACCGCTATAACATATCTGCCCGCACATCTACCTGCTGCAAGAAAATTGACAACCGAATCCGCATATCGACGCGCGCGAGTAGCTGCAACCAATAAAAATATCAACAGTCCGAAAACGATTATCCAGTCTATTGGTGATAAATTCATTTGATTTTCCTAACTTGCATTTAGCGATTAATATGGAAAACAACTTTATAAACAACCCTTGAACAAAAACTCATTCGCAAACGCATTCTAATCGATATTTTTTCCCTTTTTCCGTATCGAAGCTTAGCACACGGGAATTTTCCTTTAAAACCGATTCACCTGTATCCTCTAAAATCACTCGAACATACGAACCTTCCCAGGGATTTTCAACGCGGCAATGTTCACCCGCTAACGATTTGATAAACACATCGTCAACACGCAATCCGTTATAAGAGCAGGACACTAAAAACGCGCCTTCCGCACGAAAGTTAACAAATTCTGCTTTTATTTCCGAAGGCCAAACGGGAAACAAGCGTATTATTCCTTCCCAGCTTTGAAGCATCATTTCTTGCAAAGGAGCAATTATCCCGAACATCTCCGTCATAGGCCCGAGCCTGCCCCAAAAACGTGCCGGCATAGGCCAAAACAATCCGTTCTTATGACGCCAACGATTGACAACACGAATTAAATCACGAAAATCCCTTTCCGGAACGAATTGTCCTCCTCTAACATCACGCATCAGCGACCAAGGCAAAAACTGAATCCAGCTCCACCAGCGTTTAGCGAAGGAATATCTGTGAGGATACCTATGCCACTCTGCAGGACGAAATTCGGGAACGTTACATTCTCGATGCCGAGCTTCCGAAGCCTCCGGAAGAGGCTCCCATTCGCTTTCTCCTTTTCCGCGAGCAAGTTTATCCAAACGCTCCTGCCACTCGTCTTGCAGCTCTTTGTCTATACCCAACAATCGAGCTGCTTCGATAGCTGTTTTCAAACACGCTTCCGCGTGAATCATCGTTTGAACAGCATCGGTATTTTTTTCCGGATTTCCGGTATATCCTTCTTCTCCGAAACTCGACGGAAAGGCATGATACAATCCGTCATCTCCGAGTTCCATAAAATCCGTGTAAAATAACGCGCAATCTCGTATAAACGGATAAGCGCGAGTTCGCAAAAACTCGATATCTCGCGTATAGAGATAATGCCACCAATAAATCTGAATTGCCCAGCCCGTCATATACGTCATTCTGCCCATCGGAGATGTCGGAACGGGGTCATCATCGAGCAACATTGGATATCCGCACACTTGCACAAACGTACCGCGAGTCTTGAAATAATCTTGCGCTATTTTTTGACCTATATGATTAATATATTTCATCGCGGTGAAATAGGCTTCTGTCAACTCAACATGATTAGCTGTAAAAAATCCCCAGAAACACTGCTGAAAATTATAATTTGTATGATAATCACCGTGCCACAGAGAATAATCATTCAGAAAACAGGGAATAAACAAACCGGGAGGAATCGTATCTTCACGATACACACATCGGCAAGCATGAAGCACCTCATACCAAAGATTTTCGAGTACCTTTTCTTCAATTTTCACTTTCGATGCCGACCAAAATTTACGAGCCGATTCTTTTGCCTGCTCCTCCCATTCCGCAAGAACCGATTTAGGCTCTTTTTTCAGCAATTCGCAAATCCTCTTATAACCCTCATCACATCCGCCATCATCATTGCTCGTAATTACAGGAACAACAATATAACCGGAATATTCCCGCAGAGAAGGATATTCTACTTTTCCCTCTCGCAACTCCCTGTCCGCTTTTACCCAGCCGTTAAGCAATTCCTCATAATCCTGTGGCGGCTCCGACGTAATTAACAACCTTGCTTCCTTTAACTCTCCCGTGTCAACTCGTTCTATTCCTTTCTGGTCTGTAATACATCCAATCAAATAACGAAAACCCTCCGGAAACTCCTTATCGGGATAAAACTTTTGCTGAATCACATATCTACCTTCATATTCAATAATTTCAGGCGGCGGCAAAGCGACAGATTTATCGTTACAAATACCGTCAAAACCGGCAAAGTTATATTTCATCTTCCACTTAGCAGCGAATTCCTTAATATTCGGGTCAGCCCATCGATAAAGAGTCAGCCAAATCGGAATATCTCGGAAAAAAGGCTGAGGCGGACCGACGTTAAAATTCCGCAAACTCCAATATACGACGAGCAAATTCAATACCGGATGGACAAAACACCTAACATCCAATTCCTCCCCGTCCCTCCATCGACAACATATCTCTATTTTTCCTTCCTCTATAAAAAGCCGTTGAGTTATCTTAAGACCTTGCAAGTCAGCGGGCCAATGCAAAGACAATTCCCCAACAGGCTTAGGCATCGGATACGGATACGACTGACTCGGTGAACTTCGTAAAACTTCGCGCATTCGCTTCGGGTCTTTACTCCCATGCAATGCTACAATTTCCCCGCCACAAGGCCCCGTGCACCAGCCTTCCTCGCGAATACCTCTACGCAATTCTTCTATCGTCAAGCCGGGCGGGTCATCTTCGGAAATATGCCTTCTGTCCCAAACATCGTTCTTCCCGAAACGCCAAACTATTTCCGAAGCCCTCTGATATACGCTAACTGAAAGGTCTCCGTTTCCCAATATTAAACCGTCTTGCGGAATATCGATTTTCTCATCTACGACAAGAATATGTTCGTCAATACACTCATCACTCTTAACTTTTTCATACGATTTCATCATACACCTCGAAGGCGAAAAATAACAATCCGACTCAACGCGATACGATTATTTCATCGAGAACATATCCCTTTCGAATTAATTTTATTATAATTCTGCCGGGCTTTGATATGCTAACATTAGCTATCCCCTTATTATTAAGAGACAATCGTGATACATTTTCCTGCCTATCTTTTCCCGTAAATATCTCAAGTTGACAGTCCGCAAAAGCTCTGCCTACGCTAATCCTCAATTTCCCTTCCGAAAACTTAACTTGCAAAACAACGGGCAATTCCGCAATCGCAAGCACTTCATTGCTCCCCACATTCCCGCAAACAATTGCCTTTTCATCCGAATATTTCACCGATACCGGAACATCATGTAACATCTCTACATAATGAACTTTTCGTTTACTGCGATTTATAGAAAACAAATCTCCGCTTACTGATTTCGTGTTTCTATTCCAAATCGTCCAAACACGCTTCGTCTCGCAAGGAAAAGCATTCACCGTCAAGCCGCTTTTAAGAGTGGGAATCAGTGCTTCCGGAGACATCGTATTAAACGCATCACTGTTTTCGATAAGAACCCTATGAGTTTGCGTAAGATAATCCAATAATTTCCCCGTCGCGCCACCTCTGTCCTGCCCAACTCCATTGAAAAACGCACGCCTTCCGCCGTCTTCAGGGTCAAATCCGAAAATGATAACTTTAACTTCGGGCAATAAAAATCGCATAAAAACAAGATTATAAGCACTCAGTCCGCGAAAACGACTGAAAAAGGGTGTACTCCAATTAAACTGCTGAGTGAGATATCCGTCAATAAACTGAGCAAGATATTCGTTTCCAGCGTGTTCGGTCATTACAATTGCATCCGGATTTGCTTTTCGTGCTTCACGAGAGCACATATCGAGAAATCTTCCCATAGCTTTCGGAGAAACTGCAGAGCGAATCGTACCGTTATAATGCTCATGCTCAGCGTTATAACAAGGATAAAGCAAAGCTGCAACGTCTAATCGATAACCGTCTGCGCCGGTCTCTTTCAAAACTTTCGCCATGCGCCTGCTAATATGTTCCTGCCAACCGCGAACATAGCAACAAGCGTTATATCCGTGTCCGGGCGCAAGCCACGAACTCGTATATTGTCCCTTTTTGTTCTTTCTCCCCCATTCCGCACCGTGCGCCTTCCCCACTTTAGACTCGTCAGAACACCCGATAGCTAACGTATATAAAATAATCCTGCCTCCTTTTTCATGGATTTTACATATCTCTTCTCGAAGCGACTTTAACCCGCCCCAACATACATTATAATCGTAATCTCCGTGACAATGCCTGGT
>CAZKNI010000018.1:0-2820 GCA_964554055.1 uncultured Phycisphaerae bacterium
TTCGCCGTCGCATCATCTCTCGCTGCGAGCAATATCGGGCTTTAGCCCGCGAATAGATTATCGTTTTCGAAAGACACAAAAAGCTGTCATATTTGCGCGAAAAAAATTTAAGAGCTGATAGGCTTGTGGCTGACGAAGCATTCGTCAGCGACAAGCCTATCAGCTTTTAAATTTTCTCGCGCAAATATGACAGCTTTTTGTGTCTTTCGAAAACGATAATCTATTCGCGGGCTAAAGCCCGATATTGCTCGCAGCGAGAGATGATGCGACGGCGAAAATCATATTCCGCGACCCTTGTGGAAAAAGGAAAACAAAAGAGATTGTCGCGCTTCGCCTTCAGCTTCGCTCGCAATGACGCAGGCACAGCCTGTTTTTGCTCGCGGCGGGAGATGATGAGACGATGCGAGTTGTTCCCCGCGTTCCTTGCGAAAAAAAAGAGATTGCTTCGTCACTTCGTTCCTCGCAATGACGAATGCGGGCACAGCCTGTTTATGCGCTTCTTTTCGCTTCGCGAAACTTCGCGGCGTAAGCAGAAACGGTCAACGGTCGACGAAAAATACAGATTGCCGCGCTCGAAGACTCGCTCGCAATGACGTTGTTCAGCTTCGTACATGTCTTTACTCGTTGCACTCGTTTCACAGTGTTGCATGTTCTAACAAAGTTGCTCATTTGCGTTACGCTTCAATAAGCAAGCGCAAAATCGGAATATGTGTGCGAGTAATTTTTATTTTCTTGCAATATCCGCGGATATTCTGTAAAAAAAAGAGTCAATAATAAACAATAAAGACATCATTTAGCGCCCGTAGCTCAATTGGATAGAGTTGTGGACTTCGAATCCAAGGGTTGCAGGTTCGAGTCCTGCCGGGCGCGTTTTTTTATGTTTTTGTTATTTAATTGCTCGCTTGTTTAATTTCTTTTATCCGATTATCCCGTTATCCACTTATCTCAATAAGTTAATTGTAATTTTTCTATTAGCTATCAAAAGATAAATCTCAAAATATTTATCGTTGACTTGATGTCTAAAATATGCTAAAATGCACTTATGACACGTGTCAACAAAAAATTAGGTAAAACAACACAACGCGAAGTGGCCCAGCTGGCAGGCGTGGGACGGTCAACGGTATCGATGGCATTACGCGGCGACAAAAGAATCTCTCCGGAAATCCGGGCTCGTGTCATCGAAGCATCAAAACAACTAAATTATTCAATAACTAACAGCAATGACGAAGCACGCCGGCTTATAGCAAAGAGGCTTGGAAGATATGTTCCGTTTAAATCCATCGGACTTGTTTGGCCCAAAGGGGAAGGAATGCATGAATATCCGTTTTATCAGATAATCTTTCAGGGCATCGTAGAGGCTTGCTGGGAAACGGATTACTCTTTGATGCTGTTAAATGTAAAACCCGGCCACGAGTCAGAATTGTTAGGCTTGTTTCATATAGACGGGATTATCTTGCCTATACCGTCGGAAGAACATTTCGAAGTTTTACAAAAGCTTAATTTGCCTCTCGTAACAACTTATTTTAAACGGCCGAATACCGCTAATATAGGCATCGATGACGAACATGCTATTGAAATCGCATTTCGCTACTTATATGAAAACGGACATCGTAAAATCGGCTTTATCTCCCCTGCAATAGAGCATCCGACGGCACAGATTAGATGGCGAGCGTATCGCAAATGTTTAGCTGATGCAGGTATCAGATATAACTCGTCGTACGTGCTTGCGGACAATACCTTTGACGAACAAGCAGAGCAGGGCGCGTATGCTATCGAAAAAATACTGAAAAGAGAAGATAAGCCTACGTCTATCATATTTTATAATGACGTTATGGCATTAGCGGGGCTTAAAAAGGCACAAAAGCTTGGAATAGCTGTAGGTGAAGAACTTTCTGTGATTTCAATTGACGGTTCGCCGGAATCTGCGCTGAGTACCCCTCCTTTGACAACGGTATCAGTTGATTTGAAAGAAATGGGCAGGCAGGCAGCTCTGCTGATTGTCGAATTTATAAATAGCGGACGATACGAAGCAAAACATATTGATGTGCCTATTCAGCTTATAATACGTGAATCTGTCAAGAAAATAGCCTATAAGGAAAAATATTCATATAAATTGAATACCAAAAGTTCAGTAAAAATAAATTTGTAAGAAACAAAAGGTGAAAAAACAGTTCGGTTGTGTAAATTTTTTAAGGAGTATTGGAATTTTTCGGAGGAAAAGCAAATGAAAGCAAGAAAAATGTCAAAATTGGTATGTGTCGGTGTAGCGATATGTATGTGTATTTCGGTACAATCGCTGTTGGGAGTTACTATCAGCAATTGGATTACGGTTGGCGATGTTGGCAATCCTGGAGCGTCTAATGACAAAAGGCCCGGGGCAGGAGCAGTGTCCTACGAATTTCGTATTATGAGCACACAAATCACGGTTTCGCAATATGTCGAATTTCTCAATGCTGTTGCCAAAGATGACCCTCATCATTTGTATATAACGAATATGGGGGGAACTGCCCCTGACGGTACGGGAAGCTATAGCCAATATTGTAATGTCGGACAAATTTCCCGTTCGGGCGATGCTGGAAATTATACATATTCGGTAATAGGTAATGCGGGTAATCAGCCTGTCGCGTATATGAGTTTCGAAGTATTGGCAAGATTTGCTAATTGGCTTCATAACGGCCAACCTGTAGGAGCACAAGATAGCTCAACGACAGAAGACGGTGCTTACGATATGAGTGTAACATCAGGATTAGTGCACAAGCCCGGCGCTAAGTTTTGGGTGGCTACGGATGACGAACTCGTCAAAGCAGCATATTATGACGG
>CAZKNI010000019.1:0-6487 GCA_964554055.1 uncultured Phycisphaerae bacterium
CCGCCTATCATATTCCTTTCGGAAAACAGCTCTCCCTTGCCACCTCGCATAATAAAGGGCATTATTTGCACTTCCACATTCTTAACCCTAACACCTTTTTTAGGCGTTACAATTAATTGAAACGTTTCCCACTCATTACGAGCAGCCGACAGTTTGACACCTTCACACGCCCCATCTCTCATCATAAGTCTAACTGTCTTCTGGGCATCAAGCCAAATACGCTCTTCCGACGGTGCCCACCAAAATAGAACATCATCAGCAACTCTCTTCTCTTTATGCCAGCTACGATATATAACGAGTGGCAAATCCCTATCAGCAACCTTTTCACCGTCTCGCCACATACAACCTTCGGGATAATTATCATACGCAATCGTAACGGTATTTTTACCGCTAATGAATTTTTGAGGTTCAACTTCAAGTTCAAAATACCATAATACGGAAATATCACTTTTTCTATTTACATCAATCAACAAAGTTGCTGGCATATGCCCCTTCTTATCAGGCAAAAAAACTTTTTCCCCAACAATTTCACCGTTAACCCCGCCACGCTTAACCCTCACTGTTATCTTCACTCCGGACATGCCGTAATAAAACCGGACATAATTTGAATCAATTCCGTTATCCACACCGAGCTGAACTGCTTTCAATATAGGCCCAATACACCTAAACGTCTGACCCAATCGTTTTTGTTTATTTAAATCCCATCTCGTAATACAGCCAATCCCTGTAATCGCCTGGGCCTCTATACATTCTGCCTCGATTATTTTACTATTCCACTCAAACCCGCCTCCTATTCTGCTATCAACAATCGCCTCCGACGCAAAACAGCAAATTCCAAACCCCTCACCTATTAAAAATAACAAAAAAGCCATAATCCGTTTCGGTTTATTCATTCCTACAATCCTTTATATCTCCTGAGAACAACTTCAATTTACAATCCTCGTATAACTTTCGCTATCTTCATTTTTATCGCGTCAAGCTCATCTGCATCTTTTGTAAAATAATCAAACGAATAAGCAAAATCTTCGATAAACTTATTTATTTCTTTCACCTCGCGCCGAATTCCCGATGCAATTTTCCCCCTCGATTGCGCATCCCGAATTGCCAGCCTCATCAACCTGATATATTCCATATCCTCTATCCCGTCACGAATACGCCCCAACCGAGCGGAATGAAAAAGCATAGGATTATTCCCTTTCGTTTCTGCCATCCCCCCCCGTTTCCCCACACTTTCACCAATTTCTATTACAGGATAATATAACGTCCCGTCACCCGGAACAACATTATCTTCTCTGACAAAACCAAATTCCTTGCGAAAAAATCGACCCCTCGGACCCACTGTCCAATAACACACTCCGTCAAACTTATTTTTCGATAATGCCCAAAAATAATATCGCAAAAATCCAGCGGGATAATAGAACCAGGTAAATTCATGAACATAAGGCCAAACCTTCTCACCTGCAGCAACACGCTGACGATAAAAATCAAGATTCGCCTCACAATATCTAACGGAAGGACACCAAATATCACAACAGCCAACCGCAGATTGCAATACATCTCTGTTATTACCCATATCCGTCGTCAAAATTTTCATTTCAGGCGCCCAACTACGAACTTTCCTAACGTATTCACACGTCCGTTTCGCCATCTCGAGCGAACGAAACTCATCAGGCAAACGCGAATACGCCTGCTCCAGCCAACCTTCTCGTTTCAATATAGGATAAAATTTCTCATAATATTTCTTACATCGCTCTAATGCCTCAAGCCTACGACGAGTTTCAATATCACTTACACACGCACCGCTTTGGGATACAGCACCGATTGCATCATATAAATCTCTTCCCCAAGGCCCGACAAAAGTAACATCAACGCCCAACTTATTCATCAGTCTGCCATACTTAACAAACAACTTTATATTCGAAGGCATCCCACCTGACGATATCCTATATCTCGCCAAGTCACGCAACACCCATTCGTTAACATACCCGCGAAATAATGCGGTTCTCGTATGCGTCCGAACAGGCAGCGTAATATCCAACACCTGCAGTTCGACCGTTCGTTTCAGTCTGATTTTATTATCTACAATTGCTTTTATTCTTCCGCGATACACTCCAGCAGGCGTACCTTTCGGCACATAAAACGTTACCCAAAACGTCATATTCGTAGGCTCATTAACAAACCCCTCATTATCAATTTCATCATAATATGCAACGGATGTCGGAATTAACGGGTCGGGAAAAAACCTGCTATGTCCCCCAACTTTAGGCCATTCCAGCCCATATCTCATCCATTCCACTTCTATATTCTCTTTTCCGATAACATTTCCGTTTCCGGAACGCAAATCATCAACTTGAAGAACTGCTCTTTTTATCCGCCTAACTTTATTTGCCGTAATCACAAATTGCCTTATTTCATATTCATTACGGGCACACACAACACACACGGGCATTTCAACATCATCTTCAGCCATCAAGTCAAGTACTCTACTCCTGCGCATATAAACAAAATCTTCAGCACGTGCCGACCAAAAAGTAATCTCTTTATGTTCGGACGTTTCAACTTTTTTCGAAAAAATAATCTTCAACCCCAGTTCACCTGTAACTTGCTTCCCATTAAAATACATTGCTCCTTCGGGGTAACAATCAACTCGTCTAGCGTTAAAGTTTATCACACCTTCCGGCAATTTCGGATTTAGAATTTGAACCTCGAAATACCAAACAACATCGGGGCTTGATTCCAAATGAACTTTTAGCCTCGCCTTTTCTTTCTGTGGAACTTTTCCTTTGGCAAAAATACGTTTTTTTACGACTTTTCCGTCAATTCCGCCTTTGCGCAATAACAAAACAACTTTTGACTTTTGTTTCTTAACTGCCATTCCGCTCTTAAAACGCCAAATACCGAACCCGACCTCTTCCAGTATATCCCCCGGACATTTAAATGTCTGCCCGATACAAATCTTTTTGTCTTTAACACCGATATCCCTCGCTGCGTCTATCCACCAATTTGTATATATCCCCCCGACATTTATTTCTTTACGCACAAATTCAATATCAGCCAACAACGTAGCACTAAAAAACACGAAAAACGCAAAACCTAAAACACAATTTTTCTTCATTTTTTACTCTCCGAATATCTTTGCATCACTTCTATCAACTTTGCTACTTTGTCCCGATAATCTTCAAATGCTTCTATATCTTTCGTCCATTCCGTAAACGATTTTATTATTCCTTTCATACTCAATAATTCGTCCGCTCTGCTAATCAATTGCCTTGCATTCTCATCATCTCTATAACCTCTAATTTTTTCTGTCAGATTTTTAAGAATCGCAAGATAATCGAAATCATCTATTCCATCACGCAATATCTCCAACCGAATTGAAAGCACCGGTTCACCGTTTCGGGCGGGATAAAACAAAACCCCATCAAGATTAGCTTCCGGATATCCCCTAACATCACACCAAATATCATTACTCTTCCAATAATTAGCAGAATAATACAAAAATCCTCTCGCTCCATACCGCCAACACATTAGAATACAAATTCTCGGCTCTATTCCGGGCAATTCCAAAAATAAATTCGGATAAGGTCGCTGAGGATACGCACACGTATAAAGCCACAGTTCATCGCCTCGCTTGACCGCCTTTCTGTAAGGTTCGGGATTCTTATTAAACCAGCTAAAACGAGGAACCCAAATATCGATATAAGGAGCAAGACTTTCATCATATCTCGTCGTACACAACAATTTAATTTTTGGTGCATAAGACTTGATTCTCTGAGCACGTTTGATAATTTCGGGATAATCATTCTCAGACGGTTCATCCCAAATATATAAAAACGCCCTATTTATCCAATTATATCTCACCAGAAGCCTCTGAATATTTGCTTTCGATTGCGCTGATGCACCTAATGTTTGCCATAACGGCAATGCTATTGTCGTTGCTCCTTGTTTCATAATTTCAGAAACAAATTTATTAAATTTAGGTCCATAAACCGGAATATTACGTAACGTTATTCTATGCCTAATAGCTTCAGGCCAATAATACTTATATATTAGGTTGTCTATAAATTTTGCATTTTCGGGATTTGTTAGGTCTATTCTCAACTGATATGCAATTGTTTTCGCCCATATCGAAAAAGATGTCTTTAACGCAGGAGTAATAGGCAAGGAAAAATCTCTCACTTTCAGCCTAACTGGTATTTTAATCTCCTTACCTTTCACTGATGCAATCGTAATTTTCCCTTCATATATCCCGGACTGCGCCCTACGAGGAACATCAACGGTTATCCAGATAGGCTGATAATCATAAGCGGGCACATCAAACGCTTCAAATTTCACTAAAGGGTCAGGCCACAAACCGCTCGGAAATTCAGGCCTGCATGTCTGATACGCATATACATAACACACTTTATATATATGAATATTACTCCGTGCAATTTTGGCAATTTTGTCTTCCTGATGCACTAAATCCGTTATTTTCACTCTTATCGTTCGAACGCATTTATTCCACGTAGCAAGCACAATCTGCGCAGATTCCGACTCACCCTTAGCTGCTGAAATATCTACTTCTCTGACAAAGTTCTCGGGTAACAAAAAATTTTTACGCACCTTAAGCATCGGCGATACTGCAAACGCCATCATCTCGGGCATTTTCTCACCTGTTTTATTCGCTATTCGTGCAAACCCTTCCGCCCTTCTGATTATCAATTCCAATTGCCTGACATTTTTAGACAAATGATTAATATCTTCTAACAATTTTTGCCTGCTATAATTCGTGTTTATTTTCGAGCCTATTTCCTCAACTTGCATTTCAATCGATACAACAAACGGATATATATCGCTATAAAACCCGGACTGCTTCCCTTCTCGCCGAAGCACCGAAAACCTGTTTGCAATCTCTTTAAACTTCCGTTCCGTTACAGGATTCAATATCCGCTCAGCAACAGCTCTCGGCACATCAAACATTTGCCAACTTTTCGGGTTATGTGCCTTGCCGGATAATACCTGATATCCATTTTGGAAATGCCTCATAATGTTTATCCCCCATCGCCCACAAACATCACTTCTATTAAAAGTCCCCAGCGGTATCGAAACCTCACAGCTCCAGCCCCGAACAGTTCGCTTTACTGAATATTTCATCAACTTTGCATTCCACTCTACATCTCTGCAAAATTCATCATATAAACTTCCGCAAGCATTTATAATAAAATGATAATATGTCTTTTTATCATTATCAGTATCGATAAATACCTCAATACAATCATCGCTCCATATTCCCTTTCCGTCACGTTCCCTAACAATACTCCGTATTCTCTTAGGCTCCGAGTCTCGACAATCACACCCAACATAAAACACATCACCTGCCCAACCTATATACATCGTCAACTTATGTTCTTCGGGCTTTCTGATAAATTTGATTGCTCCGTTCCACTCATCCTGTCCAATCATCCCGTCTATAACGGGAACTTTTTTCAGCAGCGGAATCTGAGTCTCACAGAAACTCTCCCGACAGATAAACAAAACAATCAAGCCAAACAATACAAATCCTTTACTCTTCATACACGCCCTTTCTTTACCCAAACCCGCTGACAGGAAAATCTTCCCGGATATGACATTTATTCTCATAATTCTTCTAACCGCATATCCGTCGCTATACAAAGAAGTTGCGCCACGACGCGCAAACTCTCCCCCTACTCGGTGCCTGCAAAAGTATCGCAACCAGAACTGCTATTCTATCACAGAAAATGCCAATTATTTCCTTGAACCTGCAAGCCCTTCAAGCTTCTTTATTAACTCCGCAAATCTTATACGTATCTTATCCGCTTCGTTACAATCAACCTTCCACATCTGCTCACCGATACTTTTTATATCTGCTCTCGCTTGCTCCAACGCTAACTTGAGTTCGGAATCATTCTCAATCCTCTTTTCCAATTTGCTGCTCAAATTATCAATCAGCCACATATATTCTCTATCCTCTAATCCGTCTCGAATCACGCCCAGACGCGTAGAATGAATCAGCCTATTAGATTTTGCAGCTCCTCCGACATTACCAATCGCCTTGTGCTTATCTATTAATGCAGGATAATACAACGTCCCGTCACCCGGAACAACATCATCTTCATGAATAATCCCATAAGACGCGAGCTTAAACTTTCCTCGAGGCCCTATACACCAATAACAAACGCCATTTGCTCCATAAACCTTAAGACGCCAAAAGTAAAATCTAAGCGGCTTGATAGGCTCGGAGGCAAACCAAGCATAACCGTGAATATAAGGCCAGAGCTCATCGCCCGCCTTTACTCTATTCTGATAAAACTTCCGCTGATAATCTATCGGACACCAAATATCGACACAATCCTTCAACACATCACCCACTTCGTCCTTCAATCCGTTCGATGCCGTAACTAATACTCGCAATCCCGGTGCCCACCGATGAAGTTCTTTCACATATTCAACAACTCGCTTTGCAACTTCCATTTTTTTGAACTCA
>CAZKNI010000020.1:0-3769 GCA_964554055.1 uncultured Phycisphaerae bacterium
CCGGAGGTAAATTATCGGCGAGCACGGAGGATTAAGAATTTCTTGAACGCCTCTACGGACGGATTTAACTTCACCTTATTCATAGCTTAGGCTCGCCTGATATTTATTTACCCACCCAAAAGGGATAATACGTTCTGAGGCGTTGTATTGGCTATACGAAGAACTGTCGTCGTTGCCTGTACCAAAATTTGCGACCTCGTCATCTCAGCTGTTTCTTTCGCAAAATCGGTATCTCTGATAGCGGACTCACTCGCTGTTACGTTTTCCAAGGCAACTTGGAGAGAATTGACATTCGTTTCTATCGTATTTTTCTGGAAAGCACCCAATCTTCCACGCATTACACTTATTTGTGTGATTGCTCTATCGACAATGCGCTGGGCGGATATTGCTTCTCCATCTGTCAAAGCATTAGCGCCACCTGTACGAATTGAGCTAAGATATCCAACTTCGTTATTTCCGAGTGTTCCCGTAGAAACGCTGTAAATCCCTAACGAAACTTGACCTTGTGTTGAAACCGTAGGCGCCAACTGGAACGTCGCACCCCCGCCTGTTACACCGAAGGTCGTCGTCCCCAATGCTGTTCCGAAAGAAGACGTCATAACCAGTTCAAGGTCGAGAGAATTATTTCTAAGAGTAACTTCCAGTCCGTTAACGGTAGCTGCTTGCCCGTTTACCATTACCGAAGCATCAACTCCATTATCCGTTGTGCTCGTGCTATTAGAGCCACCGGCAGCATGAGTCATGAAATCATCCGTTCCGATACTTGTTACCGTAACAAATGCATCCGACCCATAAGTTGTGCTGTTGAAATACAAAGCACCTGTTCCCGAAACCGTAGCGGAAACGCCTGTTACCTCTTTAAAGCTGTTGATAGTGGCAGCCATTGCTGAAACAGCTGTACTCTCAGCAAAACTAAAGACTTCGCTACCTACGTTTCCTGCAACTCTGATAGACACGACATTGTCTGCTGAAGTTCCAGCTCCGGAGAACTTGACCTGTGCAAACTCTGCTGAATTCGTTACTTCAACGACAATAGGTAACGTTCCGCCATCGGGAATCTTAGCCCCGTAGAGCCTAACTTCTGCAAGATTGCTTGTATTAACACTTGAAAGAGTATATTCAAGAGAACCGTCAAGCAATTTCTTACCGTTAAACTGTGTCGTGTTTGAAATACGATCGATACTTTCGAGAATTGAATCTATCTGCAGCTGATTCGCTTGAAGCTCTTCGTCCGCAAGCGCACCGGAATTTGCAGATATATTGACCAATCCTCTGATTTGCAACAGCAATGCACTAACTTCGTTTAATGCACCTTCCGCTGTCGAAATAACATGATTCGCCCGTTCGGAATTTTCAATAGCACCGTTAATGCCTCTAATCTCTGCGCGTAGATTTTCCGATGCGATTAATCCTGCAGGGTCATCTTTTCCACGATTAATACGCAAACCGGAAGAAAGACGCTCCAGACTGATAGATAAATCAGTCTGATTGGCAACTAATTGGTGCATTGCCTGCAACGAACTGATGTTGTGATTGATGCGTGACATTGTTATCCTCCGTGACTTTAAAAAAGGCGACTGTCCTTAGCCGCACAATACCCAATTGAAATTTACCTGTTCCAATTATACGTTTGTAGTTGTCAAACTAATGTGCTCTTAACCTTCCATAGCTAATCGAGCACTTATCCAATCCGACGGATTTGGTTTTGCCTTCCTGGCAAAAGTAACTATCGGACTGAACATTTCCGGACTTTATTTGTCCTTAATTTTTACGCGTGATTTTTTTCTAATTTTCAAAGACCTTTAATTGTTTGTCAACAACATCAAGGCATATTTTCGTCAAAACCCTATAAAAGACTTGAATTCTAAATAAAAATTTTTTTATACGGCAACTTATCGGACGAAATAATTTTTCAAAAAATTTTTGAAACATTTACCTACGACCGATAATACGTCAATTCAAGTCCCATAACTTTTGAATAAAGTTGACTGCAGACAAATCTCACTAAAAATTTTCCCAAAAAACAAATGTAGAGTTCAAACGAAAAACACAAAAAAGTGAGAGATTACAAAAACTCAATTCATATTCTTCCGATATGCTCCTACATTTATCGCCCTTCCCCGCCAATCAATTCTTTTCGTACAAAACTTCAAAAGAGAATTGATTAGCATTGCAAATACAACGGATGCCCCGAGAGGATAAGAAAACGCTTGATACCATTTTGCACCGGAAAGAGGATAAAATCGCAGCAATACAGACATTTGCGCTATTACAGCAATAATAGACCAGACGAGCGGGTTCCACGCGTCGTGCGGAAGATACCAGCCTCTATAGCAAGCGAATAATATCGTTCCTATTAAAATACAATAAGGAAGCAAACTCATTATAAACAGTAAAAGAGCTGCAAATATTATGCGTATCGGTTTGACGAAACAGCCAAAAAATATCCTGCTCCAGCCGGAAAATGTAGAACGAAAATCTTCATACATCCTCGTACGATATAAATCTTTGTTCTGAATCACATACAATTTAAACCCGCATTGTTTAACAAGGTTTGCAAAATCCAAATCTTCATTCAATCGATTTTTGACAGCTTGATGCTCTCCCACAGACCGATAGCATTCACGACTAAACAACATGAACGCTCCGTTTGCATAAGCTATTTTTGTTTTGGGATTATTAACTCGCTGAGGACGAAACCATATCATCAAAACAGCTGTACATACAGGCTGAAGAACTCTTTCCCAAAATGTTTCGGTCTCTAAAATTGGCAACACCGAAAGCAAATCTATATTTTTCTCTAACGAATAATTAACTGTTATCTTCAATGTCAAGGGACAATAGAAAAAACAATCGGCATCGGTAAACAGCAAATATTGACCCGACGCAACATTAACACCCTGCTGCATTGCATTCGATTTGCCAAGCCAGCCGTCCCGAACATTTTCAATATGAACGACTCTGAGCTTATCGGGATTCTTTTTGGCAAGCTCATCCATAATGTTTCCCGTACAATCTTCGCTTCTATCGTTAATAGCTATTATCTCAAAGTCGGGATAATCTTGCTCCAATAAATATTTCAAACAACGCCCGATATTCTTTTCTTCATTTCTTGCCGCTACCAGAACCGACAACTTAGGCCAATTCTCTCTCGTCAGCGGATAATTGCTATCGAGAACTTCCGCTTCCTTTTTCGCTTTATTCAAACTAAAATGTCTAAGAAGCCAAATTAATGTATTTAATATCAAATATGCAGTTAATACAGTTGCTATCTTCATTGTTACTCACCGTTCTTCTTATTGTCTGTCGATTTTATAGGATGCCCAATTAGCCAATTTTTAATATACGGAAAGACATCATCACGCGAATGTCTGCCTATAATAATATCATCGTGCCCGTAATTATCATAATATCCGTTAATCTTGCCGAAGACTCTCATTTGTTTATCCTTCGATGCAAGCTTATTGTGTATAACAGCGACAAATCCCGGGCTTATCATATTATCAAGCTGCCCTACAATTTGCAAAACCGGAACGGAAATTTTAGATACATTTTCGGTATAATCTATTTTTCCATCTTCGCTAACAAAGTGCCCGCATTTAAGATATTTTAACAATTGGTCAAGTTGGCCCGGAGAAATATCTTCTTGACATGCATAATAAAAAATATGAAAAGTTTCAGCTTCCACATTATCCTCATTAAGAAATAGCGCATCGATAGGAGTCTCAAGCAATCCTCCCGCAAGAACTCCGACAATCGCACGCAAATT
>CAZKNI010000021.1:0-2801 GCA_964554055.1 uncultured Phycisphaerae bacterium
AGAAGGAATAGAATTGATAATCGCTCCGCTTAAACTTTGTACCGATAATGCTGCAATGGTTGCAGGCTTGGCATATCATAAATATGTAGAAGGTCAATTTGCGAGCTTGGATTGTTCCGTAAAATCGACGGGAATGTAAATATTTAAAGTTGTTTTGTCGCAGAAAACGGGGACGTTTCTTTTTGAATTGACAAGAGATAAAGAGTATATCGAATGTAAGTTAAAAATGAGAACAATAATGCCTGATAGAAAAGAACATATAAAAGTAGAAGAGTTGTTGAATTTGGATGTCTTGCAGACCCTTCAAGACGGATTTGCGGAGCTTACCGGTATGACGGTGTTGATATGTCGCCGAGACGGTAAAATTTTGACGCATCCGTCGTTGGGAAATAAACTTTCAAGGATAATATGCAAGAGGCCTGAAGGTAAAAAGAATTTAATAGAGGCGGCACTTTCAGCAGCTCGCGTAGCACAGGATAATAATAAGACGATAACAAATATTTCATTTGCCGGCATGCCTTTGATAGCATCGCCTATAATCGTCGAAGGGCAACGTTTAGCGACAATTGTTGTTGCGTCAAATCCTCGCTATTGTTTTTATGAGACATCCGAAGAAACGGTTGCTAAGATTACGGGGCTTGCTCCCGAAGTCGTTAAAGATGCACTTAGGAAAACTCCGAATATAGCGCCTCGGCAGATGGATGCATCTATTTCGCTGCTTCATTCGATAGCAACAACGTTAGCGGAATCGTCGAGTAGAGAATATCAGCTTCGTCAGCGTATTTCCGAGCTAACAATAATGCATTCGATAGCATCACTGTTTGCCGGTAGAGCTGACTTGCGTGAAATTCTGCGGATAACTGCAAATCAGGTTATTAAGCTTGCTAATGCTCGCGCGTGTTCAATTCGTGTTTATAATGCAAGAACGAAAGAGCTTCGCATAACAGCTGTTGCCAATCTCTCTGAGGATTATTTACGTAAAGGACCTTTAAAGCTTAAAGATTCGCCTATTGATAGGGAAGCACTTTCGGGCAAGCCTGTGTATATTCGAAATATGCAGACGGACCCGCGAGTCGTTTACAAGGAGCAAGCAGCCCGTGAAGGTCTCGTTAGCGGCTTAGCAGTCGGAATGATTTATCGGGGAAGAGCTGTTGGCGTAATACATTTGTACACGGATAAAGAACGAACATTTGAAAAAACAGAAATAGAAACAATCAAAGCGATTGCATCGCAGGCAGCGTCTGCTGTTATCAATGCGAGGCTGTTCCGAGAAGCGCTCGAGGCGGAACGAATGCAGCGTCAGCTCAAGATGGCAGCTGAGGTGCAAAGGCGTATGGTGCCCAAGGAACCTCCGAAGTTTGAAGAAATCGAAATAGGGTCTATATATGAGCCTACATATCTTGTCGGAGGAGATTTTTACGATTTTATAGAACTTTCCGATAATAGGTTAGCTGTTGCAATAGCAGACGTTGCCGGTAAAGGAGTGCCCGCTTCACTTCAGATGGCTTCTTTGCGTTCGACGCTTCGTGCGTATGCGGATAGGTCTGAGAGCCTTAGCGAACTCATTCAACAAACAGATGTAGCATTTCGCAGAGATTGTATGTTGGGTGAATTTGCGACTCTTCTGTTTGGCATAATTAATCCGAATGAGGAGACCTTTACGTATATAAACGCTGGCCATAATCCTGCAATGTTTATTCGAGGTGGGAAAATAGAACATTTGCAAGTGACAGCTCCGGCACTTGCGGTTTTTGAGAATCCGGAATTTAAAGAAGAACTTGTTAATCTTTCAGCTGGGGATAAGATTGTTTTGTACACGGACGGAATGATAGATGCTATGAATTTCAATCAAGAGACTTTTGGACTCGAACGATTTGAAGCTTCGATAAAACAGCATATCGATTTGCCGCCTAAGCAAGCGGTCAAAAATATCCTTTGGGACTTGAGACGATTTACCGGTCTTGCAACGCAGAGTGATGATTTGACTCTCGTAATTATCGCTTATAAGCCTGATAATAAATAACTGTTTGTGGGATAAGGAGTTATTTTGTTATAGGCATTACATTGTGTTGTCGTTTTCTCCTGTGTGCTTGTTTGGGGCGATATCGATGTATTTCTTTCCTAATAGTTTTTTTATCAGAATTATTTCGCCTGCATCGTTTCCTTCGATATGATGGCCAATGAATTGTAAGGCGTAGCCGATGACAAATAGAGCAATTGCAATTATATTATATGAATTTTGCTTAAGGAGCATGCCGGTTATCAGTGCAGGTATCGCTAATATTGTCATAGGAATGCCAATAGCGTGTAAAATTAAACTTGTTTTGTTTTGATGTCTTTTAAACCAATTTTCCAGCATAGCGCAACTTAGTTTACTTATATAGGCTAAGCAAGTCCACCTTAAATTTTCTGTTTTAGTTAATAAAAATAATTGCCAGTTTAAGTGTGTACCTCAAATAAGCCGATAAACGAATTATTGAAACAGATAAATTCTGTTTCGCGGTCGCTGGCGCATCAGGTGACAAGTGTAAAGTCCGATAACTTTTGCGTTAGCCAGATTGGAGGTAATAGCCATGGCCAGCGTCATAAAAGATAAGCAGAAAGAGATATTTTTGACGGAAGTCGGCAGATGCTTGATGGGTTATGTTGACGGTAAGAAGAAGTTTAAATATGCCGACGGAGAACGAAGAGTTGTAAAAATCCGGCAAAAGCCTTCAAAAAAGTGGATAGAGGATGGCTGGTTTTCGCGAGATTTGCTTAACGATTGCTGAGAAGGAATATTCTGAATAATAATATTTTTC
>CAZKNI010000022.1:0-5352 GCA_964554055.1 uncultured Phycisphaerae bacterium
TTTTATATTTATTTCCTGTGTAGCCCATTGTTCGAGTATGTATCCAAGCCAAGTTTTAAGATTCCATTGCACAGGCAATGCAACATCGTTATGTGATTGTTTTTCATCTTTTTCGAAAATATAAACATAAATATTCGCAGGAACGGGTGATTTTAGGTTCTGTTTGTGAATAGATTTTCTTCGACTAATTTCCGGAATCCATTTTTGAACGCCATTATGCTCGACGATGAGTGTGTATTCTCTCGGACTTGTAGGAGATTTTCGCTTGTACGAAACAAGTTTTCGATTAATTTCGATAGAATGAATTTTGTTCATTACACTGTGACTCGTTTATATAACAATGTTTATATGACAATGCTTACACGACAATTTTGTGCATTATCAATATCACAATACAATTCCGAAATAATTCATTTCAAAAAATATTCCATTAGCTGCCAGCCTACATCTATCTTTAAGCCCGCTTTATTCGCTTGCTGCTCCGAAAACGAGTTGACACCGTTAGACGTAATATTGCTGCCTGCTATGATGAAAGGCACAGGTTCAGCTGTATGAGTCTTTAGTTCAATAGGCGTCGGATGATCGGGAAGAATCATCATCCGCCAATCGCCAAAAGATTCGAGCTTTGCCCGTATAACGGGAACAATTTGTTTATCTATTTGCTCAAGGGCATAAATTTTGCTTTCATAATCGCCGCTATGGCCCGCTTCATCGGGCGCTTCAACATGTACAGCAACGATATCAACTTCATCTAAAGCTTCAACAGCTGCTTGTGCTTTACCGGCATAATTCGTGTCTATATATCCTGTTGCACCTTCAACATCAATTATACGCCAACCTATAAGCCTACCTAAACCCCTTACTAAATCGACAGCTGTTATTACAGCTCCGTTCAAGCCATAAGTTTCTTTGAATGAGTTTATACGCGGACTTTGCCCTTGTCCCCAAAGCCAAATGCTCGTTGCAGGGTTTTCGCCAAGGTCGGCACGTACCTGATTAACTTCGCAATTTGCAAAAATCTCTTGCGACTTTTTCATCAATGATAAAACAAAATCGCTGCCTGGCCCGGACGGCAAATAGCTCGCAATTTCTTGGCCTATTATATCGTGAGGCGGAGTTGTTTTTAACTTTTTGAACTGTTGTGCCGGAGACGTAATCATCAAATGTCGATATGAAACGCCTGTAAAAAATTTTGTTTCTTCGGAACTCAGATGCCTATTGAGTAGCGCAATAAGCTGAGAAGCTTCAGCTGTCTTTATATGGCCGGCAGAAAAATCTTCCATTATGTCATCGATAATCGTAACGAGATTACAGCGAAAAGCAATCTGTTCCGATGACATCTTTATATTCATTGCAGCAGCTTCAAGTGGCGCTCTACCGGTGTAATATTTCTTAGGATTATATCCTAAAAGCGACATAATAGCTACGTCGGAGCCGGGATGAAGGCCTTCGCTAACGGTACGCACAAGGCCGACTCTGCCGATTTTCGCAAGGCTATTCATATTTTCGATATTGGCAGCTTCCAGTGGCGTTAAACCGTCGAGCTGCTCTATTGGCCTATCAGCTGCTCCGTCGGGAATAATTATTGCATATTTCATTCAGGCTGTCTCCTGATTCTTTTGTCATGCTCGTCTATTTCGTCTGTTATACAGTTTTATAATGATTCACATCAGGTAAATTCGGGATATTGGTCAACGACTCTTATACACACAGGTCTTTCAGCAACTGATTCCAGTTTTTCTATTTCGGTTATAGCTGTTTGCATATTTCCTTCTCGAGCTTTATGTGTCAAAACGACAACTGGAACGACTTGAGCCTCTTGTGATTCTTCACGCTGAATCACAGCTGAAAGGCTAATATCGTGCTTCCCCAAAATATTCGTAAATTCTGCCATTACGCCAGGCTTATCTACAACCATTAGCCTCATATAATAGCGAGATGTAATATCATCTATTGGCTTAATCGGCGCAGGAAGAGTCATATCGGGCAACACGGAAACCTGTTTGAACGTTTGCAGTGCGTTCCCCAAAATTATATCTATCACATCCGATAAAACAGCAGACGCTGTTGGCATTCTGCCGGCACCCCTTCCGTAAAACATCGTGTGCCCGACAGCATTTCCATAAACGCTAACAGCATTGAATGGCCCGGAAACAAGGGCAAGCGGGTCATCTTTACTTACGAAAGCAGGATGAACGCGAGCTGTTATGCCGTCATCTTCTTTTATGCCTATTGCCAACAATTTCATCACATAGCCAAGTTCTTTGCCGTAATTGATATCTTGAATTTGAATCCCGTCGATACCCTCGGCGCTTATAGATTCGATAGGCACAGCTTGTCCGAATGCCATCGAGCTAAGAATTGCCAATTTGTGCGATGTATCAATTCCCTTTACATCAAAAGTAGGGTCTGCTTCTGCAAATCCTTGTGCCTGTGCCTCGGAAAGCGCTGTCGCATAATCTTTACCCTCTTTAGACATAGACGTTAAAATATAATTACATGTCCCGTTTAAAATACCGAAAATAGCTTTAATGTCATTAGCCAATAGCCCCCTTCTTATTGACTCTACAAGAGGAATCCCGCCTCCGCAGCTAGCTTCAAATGCTATACATTTATCATATTTACGTGCCAACTCAAAGAGTTCTTGACCATAATGCGCCAAGAGAGCTTTATTTGCCGTCACAACATGCTTGCCTGACATTATTAACTTCTTGACGATATCTTTAGCTACTGTTGTCCCGCCGACTAATTCTATTGCAACTTTAACGGTCGGGTCGCGCAACAATACATCAAGTTCGGAGCTAACAATATTTTTATCAATCGGAATATCAAAATTTCTGTCCGGATATTTTTCAATTACATGCTTGAGATATAACTTCGCGCCAAGTTTGCGTGCAATTTGCTGGCCATTGAGTTCAAGAATAGCTGCGACGCCTTGCCCTATTGTTCCGTAACCTACGAGCCCTATCGGTATTTCTTTCACTTGTAAATCCTCATCATCAATCAGTAACAATTAATACTCTAATAATCGTATTTGAATATTCTTAGCAACCGACAACAAGCAACTTCTCACGCTCCAATCGGACCTGCTTGTGCCGTTGAAACCTGAACAAAAGCCATTCTCAACTGATGTAAAGTCTGAGAAAGTAATTTCTTCTCGTTTTCCGTCAAATTTCCCTTTGTCTTTTCCTCTATAACGCCTAACATATCGATATTAAATTTTGCAAGTTCGAGATTTATCATCTTGTGTGCTTCCGGATGCTCTATCATTCCCATCGAAATCATCGCCTGTGTGGCGAACGTGCTAACAAGAGATTCAAAAGTTGCTGGCGGAAGCTGACGATTCTCCGCAGCAGACGCTTTAGCTGAAGCACTTGCACCTTGTGACGGCGATTGTCCTTGTTGAGCTTGTTGTTTATGTTTTTCCTGTTCCGCCAATCTTTGTTTTTCCGCTTGTGCTTGTTTTTTCCAATCGTCATCTATATGCAATTTCGGTTTATCATCGCTCATAGCATTACTCTCCGTTAAAAATACTTATTCTTACACTTATTCTTAAAATAACTCGAATAAATATTATATATATTTATAACAAAACTTTTCCATATTATAGGGTATAAAATTTATTTTTTCGTGCTACAATTTTATAACATGAATGATAGATGTCGAGATATTTCAGCAAACACACTTAAAAAAATCAGGCAACAAATATCGTCGTTGCCAAAGGCGCCCGGCGTATATCTTTTCAAAGACAACAAAGCCAGAGTCCTTTATATCGGAAAAGCCAAAGATTTGCGAGCAAGAGTGCTAAGCTATTTTCAGCCAGCTACCGATTTGCTTTCTTCACGAGGACCCATGATAGCTGAAATGATAACGAAAGTTACGGATATAGACTTTATAGAATGCGAAACGGAAGTCGAAGCTCTTTTACAAGAGTCGCGATTAATAAAAGATATTCAGCCCCCATACAACGAACGCCAAACGGATGACAAAACATTTCCGTATTTGGAAATAACGATAAAGGACGAATTTCCTGCTGTCTATATCACACGCAAACCCGATAAATACTCAAAATTATTCGGGCCATTCGTTAGCGTTGTTTCCTTACGTGCCGCTGTCCAAGAGTTGCAAAAAATATTCCGGTTTCGTACATGCAAATTGAATATTAAAGAAACGGACGAAAAACGTAAATTCTTTAGACCTTGCTTGCTTTATGCCATAAAGCAATGTTCCGCTCCGTGCGGAGGCAAGATTACACGACAGGAATATAAAGATGACATAAATCAGTTAATAAAATTCTTATCCGGCAAACGTTCTTCTATATTGCGAACAATGAACAGGCAATTACAACAAGCTGCTGATGAGTTACGATATGAAGAAGCAGCAAAACTCCGCGACAGGATAAAAGCTATAGAGTCATTATCTCTTGCAGGCAAACCCGATGTCCACGTTCAGCCGGAAATCTTTTTTCAAGACCCGCGCATTGCTCTTGAAACACTCGCAAAATTACTGAATCTTGAAAATCCGCCGAGAATTATCGAAGGGTTCGACATTGCAAATTTGCAAGGCAGCCAAGCATGCGGGTCAATGGTGCAATTCATCGATGGCTTACCTTTTAAGTCGGGCTATAGGCGTTTCAAAATTAAATCAGCTCCGACAAATGACGATTACGCAATGATTAAAGAAGTTATTGCCCGCAGATATCGCCACGTTGCCGAGGGTGAAGAACTAATTCCCGATTTGATTCTTATTGATGGCGGACAGGGCCAACTGCGCGCAGCTATGGCAGCGTTTGAAAATTTACATTTTAAGCCCCCTAAGATAATTGCGTTAGCGAAAAAAAACGAAGAAATTTTTATTGATATTGAGCGAGGAAACCCGATTCGTCTTCAGCGAAATAATCCTGCATTGAAATTGCTTCAACAAATACGCGACGAAGCTCACCGCTTTGTTCAACATTATCATCATATTCTACGAAGAAAAAAAGTTATGGAAGAGAACAAATAGAAAAGAAATTAAAGAGCATATTCATATTTACATGCTGCGGAAAACAGTTACAACATTACTCGAACGCTTTTGCAGAAATTTTTGTTCTTTTCCATTTACATATAAAACTCCGTGTACAATTTTCAAAGTATCTCCTGCAATGGCAACACATCTTTTTATATAGTTAGTTTTTTTATCTACAGGTGCATCTACCATAGGATAATTGAAAACAACAATGTCATTGTTTTTTATTGGCGAAATTTTTGGCAATCTTAAATAAGGAAATTGTGGTACACTAATGTATGCTGGTAATCCTAAAAATGGAATTGAATCGTGTAATAGAGGAAGCGTAAATTGAGTCATAGGTAT
>CAZKNI010000023.1:0-4377 GCA_964554055.1 uncultured Phycisphaerae bacterium
ATGAAAACAGATACGAAATGGCTGATTAGGCTTATCGATAAGATAGACCGAAATCTTTACGAGTGTGTTGTGGGCGCATTTTATGATGACGGATTGGCGCGAAATCAATTTGCCCAAATAGGGATACGGACGTTTTTACTCAATGTTCCGAACAGTTACGATGTTAGGGTATTGAGTAAGCTTATTAGACAAGTTCGAGAGTTTCAGCCTGATGTAATTCATACTCATTTGCTTAGAGCTGACCTTTACGGGGGGATTGTCGGCAGGCTTAGCGGTGTGCCGGTTGTCTCGACGGTGTATGCTCAAGGTGAATATCGCAGAGCAAAAAAAAGAATATCCGACCCGTTGATAGACCGAGTGATAGCAGCTTTGCCGGTGCATTTTGTAGCTGTTTGCAATTCGATAAAAAATGACCTTGTCGAGCGAGTTGGGATAAGTCCCGACAAAATAACGGTAATCAATACCGGAATGGATTTTGTTGATATCGATGTAAGCAAAGTGCAAACAATGCGAGAGAAATATTGTATAGGCGAAGAAAAAATAATTCTTGTTCCGGCACGCTTGAGTTATGAAAAAGGCGTTGATTGCTTTATCCGAGCTGTGAAAATTCTCTCGAAGCAAGATGTCTGTGCTCGTTTTATGATAGCAGGTGACGGGCCTATGCGCAAAGAGCTTGAAATGTTAGCAAGGAGTTTGGGAGTATCGGATAAAATTGAATTTTTGGGATTTGTCGATGATGTTGAAATTTTGATGTATTTGGCGTATGCAGTTGTTATGCCTTCTTATTCCGAAGGCTTACCTAATGTTGCGCTTGAGTGTTTCTCGGTGGGTCGGCCCCTTGTAGCTACTTTTGTAGGGGGAATATCGGATTTGTGTGCATATAATTCAAAGGCTATTTTGGTTGCGGAACCTAATAATGCGGCAAGTTTGGCCGATAAAATATTAGAGATTCTTAACGATTGTGGATTGGCGAAATCTTTGTCTGAGGCAGGAAAAGAGATTATCGAAAAACATCTTTCGACGAGCAAGGTTGCCCGAAAATATGAGCAATTGTATGAGGCAATATGTTGTGGCACAAGACGTTGATTATAAGGGCGTTATGTTCGATGATTTTGTTCTTTGGTCTGATGGGGCCAAAGGATTTATTGATACCGTAAAAATAAAGGCGGCATCCAAAAGAAAGACTTTTATAAGCTATCTTAACGCTCACACATATAATATTAGTGTTGCCGATAAAGATTATCGGAATGTGTTGCGTAAAACGGACATATTGTATCCCGACGGGATGAGTATTTCGTTAGCGGTTTGGCTGATATGCGGACGATGGATTGAGAGAATGACGGGGCTTGATTTTTTCGATTGCTTTTTGGCAGCATGTGAAAAGGAGGGATTTAAATTATATTTTTTGGGTGGCGCAAAGGGAATAGCAGAGACCGCTCGCAATAATCTTTTATGTAAATATCCCAATCTTAAAATTGTCGGCGTGCATGACGGATTTTTTATAGCTGAAGGTAAGCCGGAAGATGAAATTATAGATGATATTAATAAATGTGATGCTGATATTTTAATATTGGGAATGGGCAGCCCGTTGCAGGAATTTTTTGCGTATAGAAATCGAGAAAAGCTTAATAGCAGTATTATTTGGACGGTAGGCGCGCTACTTGATTATTATGCCGGAGTTGAAAAGCAAGCACCCCGTTGGCTTGCAAAAATGGGGTTCGAATGGGCGTATAGATTGATGCAGAATCCGCGCGGAAAATGGAGGCGATATCTTATAGGCAATTGGCGGTTTGCGTATAATATTTTACATGTATTGATAAATAAAAAAAAAGGAAAAAGAGGAAGGGAAAATATCGATGCGTGAGGTTATGACGATAGAAGCTAATGAAAATAAAACGTATTGCTGTTATTTGATTGTTAAGCGGATAATTGATGTATTAATATCTGTTGTGTTGCTTATATTGAGCAGTCCGATTTTGTTGTTGGCAGGCATTGCGATTAAGCTGACGTCAAGGGGGCCTGTGATTTTTAAACAAAAGCGAGCAGGCCAATATGGAAAGATATTTACGATGTTGAAGTTGAGGACGATGACTGACGACGTCGAAAATCATAAAAGTGTTTTGAATGACCCTAACGGGCAGAATGGCCCAGCGTTTAAGCTTAAGGATGACCCTCGTATTACTCCTGTCGGAAAAATATTGCGTAAAACGAGTATAGACGAATTGCCTCAGCTTATAAATGTTATTAAAGGTGATATGTCGATTGTCGGGCCTAGGCCTTTGCCTTTGAGTCAAGTCAAATTTGATACGCTGGCGGAAAGAATGAGATTGACGGTTAAGCCCGGAATTACGGGATTGTGGCAGGTTTCGGGCAGAGCGGACATACCGTACGAGGAATGGATAAAGCTCGATTTGTATTATATCGAGCATAGGGGAATTGTGTTTGATTTTTGGATTATGTTAAAAACGATTCCAGCTGTTATTTTCGGAAAAGGAGCGTATTGAGCAACATAAAGAATTGATGATTGAAGATTGTTGATTGATGATTTGAGATTGCCGCGTCGCTACACTCCTCGCAATGGCGTGTGCCGGTGAAGCCTATTTTCTCAAAGTTCTCCGTGTTTAAAACTCCAAATTTCTCCGTTTATGTATTATGTCGGTTTGAATGTTTTCCGGGAGATTATGCGAAAATGTATGAAAAGCTGTTATGCTATTCGATAAATAAATCGTATTTTCGATATTTTTTGTTATAAATTATTAATATGAAGTTAGCTAATTGTTAACAAAAGAATGTTTTAATTTTGTTTAAAAATTATTTCGGTTCGAACTCTTGATAATGATGTTTTCCTTGTTTCCAATTTTCTTGTAATCTAATGTCTTTTTGTCCTGACAGTTCGGAGGGCTTGCTTGGGGGTGTATTGTCATCTTTTCTTCGGTATTCCCACCAGCATTGCCCGCAATGATTATGTTCATGCCAGATTTTCCATCCGGCTTTTTGCATCATGGGTTTAATCCAGCCCATACAATGGCTACAATAATCGTGATAGAAATGCCGATTTGCTTTTAGTAAAAATCCTAAACTTGGGCAAGAGTGCATGTCGTATCTGAAATAATCCCTTGAAAAGCATATATGTGCATCGCACTGTTCGCCTATCGCGCTGTAAGCCCAGTGTCGAATCATCGCGAGAACTCCATCTTGTTCTATTGTTTCGTAAAGCTCTTTTATTGCGTGTTTGGCGATGGCTTGATGCCAATATTCTTTTAGGGCATCTTCGCCGAAGTTTCGACGAATAAATTCGAAAGTCCAATCATAATATCCTATAAAATCGTTTACTCCTAACATTGTATTTCCTTTTTATCTTTTTGTTTTCTTTTATTTTTTCATGAAAATCATCGTGTAGCTGTCTGTTCCTGGCGTAAATTCGAATTTGTGTCCGGATTTTTCTGCGAGAGTATTGCCTATAACAGCGATATGATTGTAATACCAGTCGGGGATTTCGCATTTAAAATGTTTCAGCCAATATGCAGCGGGGCATTGTGTAATGTTTATTGTTACTTTTCGGTCGTTTGTTAATATCTCAAATTCGGCTTTAGGCTCTTTTGAGAAATATTCTTTCCAGTGTTGAGCGATAGCTTCGATGCTTCCTGTTTTGAATTTTTCTATTACAGGGGCGTAATATTCTTCAGCTAATTCCCTCCAATATCGTTCGAGAGTATCATAGCCATAATTGCTTTCTATGTGTTTGAATGTAGCTAAAATAGCAGGGTAAAATCCTTCAAAAGCCATTGTTTCTTTCCTTTCAGTCTGTCATAACAGTTTAATGACAGATATTATATGTTAGAGATGTTATGTGTGTCAAGTGGAAGAGTGTATGGAAAGAGATAATAGAGGGGTAAAATAATTTGTTTTGAATTGATTGTGCTATTAAAAATGGCTTTTATCTGCGGGTCGAGTTTAATATACTAATTATGTTATGTGAAAAAAGTGTTTTAGTGTATTTTTGAATAAACGGAAAGGTTTGGATTATGGGAATAGCGTTTTTGTTTCCCGGGCAAGGTGCGCAGTTTGTCGGCATGGGAGCGGACTTGTATGAAAAGTTTTCGTCTGTTAAGGAACTTTATGACAAGGCAGATGATATTGTCGGGTATAAGTTGAGTGAATTGTGCTTTAACGGTCCTGCGGAAAGACTTAATGCGACAGACGTACAGCAGCCTGCGATTTTTGTTACATCGGTTGCGGCACTTCAAGCTTTGCGTGAAAGTGATAAATATCGTGATGTTCGTGCGGATTATGTTGCGGGTTTGAGCTTAGGTGAATATACAGCGTATTATGCAGCTGATGCGTTTGATTTTGAGTCGGCATTGAAATTGGTGCAGG
>CAZKNI010000024.1:0-4953 GCA_964554055.1 uncultured Phycisphaerae bacterium
TCTCTGGAATTGAGTCAAAAAGCAACTAATACGAAAGCTGACGTAATTGTATTCTGCGGTGTACATTTTATGGCTGAGACAGCTGCCATTCTGTCGCCCCACAAAACTGTTCTGCTGCCAACATTACAAGCTGGATGCCCCATGGCTGATATGATAACAGCTGATCAAGTAAAAGAACTCAAACAGCGAATAAAACAATCTCACAAAAACGTTTCAATCGTCGCATATGTCAATACATCTGCTACTGTAAAAGCGGAATGCGATTATTGTTGCACGTCAGCTAACGCTGTAGCCGTTGTAAATTCAATCCCGAAGGAACAAACAATCATATTTATTCCCGATAAAAATCTGGGAGAATATGTAATGGAGCAAACGGGACGTTCTCTTATTATCTGGCCAGGATATTGCCCTACACATCACAACATCAATGCTACTGATATTGAATATCAAAAATACAGGCATCCGAATGCTATCATAATAGCTCATCCGGAGTGCAGTTCACACATACGAAATTTAGCAGATGTTGTCCTTTCCACAAGCAAAATGTGTTTACTCGCAAAAGAATCTCCTCATAGAGAATTCATTATCGCAACAGAAATAGGGCTGCTATATCGACTAAAACGGGAAAATCCGAATAAAGAATTTTACCCCGCTAGCTATTCTGCTGTCTGTCCAAATATGAAAAAAATTTCCCTTGAGCTATTAGCTAAAACTCTCCGAAATATGCAGCACGAAATATCAATCGCGCCAGATGTAAGGAAAAAAGCAAAATTTGCTATTGAAAAAATGATAAAAGTAACCGGAAAATAAAATCAAGAAATATCTGATGATAATCTTATGAAGTATCTATTTTTTTATACTTAAATATGCCTTTAGCTTATGATAAGTTTTAACAATATGCTCCGGAATTACCTTAGCTGAGCCAACAACTGTCATAAAATTCGTATCGCCTGCCCACCGCGGAACAATATGTAGATGAAAATGATCGGGCACGCCTGCGCCGGCACAATGAGAAAGATTTATTCCGATATTAAAACCCTCAGCCCGGAGAGTCTCTTGTAAAACAACTTTAAATTTTTTGGTCAGCTTCATTATTTCACACAAAATTTCATCATTAACATTTTCAAGCTGGCCTTCATGCAGATAAGGCGCTATAAGCAAATGCCCCGTATTATATGGAAAGCGATTCATTATTACAAAGCTATACTCGCCACGATACAATACAAGAGATTTTGCATCATCCTGCGGATTCTCAGCTGCCCGACACAAAAAACATCCTTCTTGCTTTTCTTCGGAAAGACTGTCGATATATTCCATACGCCAAGGCGCCCAAAGATTTGTATTGAATTCTGCCATTCTCTTTTTCCTATTATCGATTATTTCCGAGCTTTGCTAATACAGCTCGCTTCATCATATCCGCAGGTATCGTCTCATAATTGATTTTCCAACAATCAAGCCAAATTTTTATCTGCTCAATAGCTTGATATACAAGCATATTCGCTCCGTCAATAATCTCAGCTCCTCTATCTCTCGCCAATCGCAATAATTTTGTTTCAAGCGGATTATATACGGTATCGAATACAATCATACCCTCTTTTATCACGTCTCGCACAATATCTTCATCAAGCGGACTCGAATTCTCATTGCCAAGCATCCCTATACTCGTCCCGTTGATTATGATATCCGCTTCTATTCTCCCGCGCTCTTCCCAACTTTCACACTCACATTCAAATTGCCTCGCTAACGCCTGAGCCTTCCTTTCTGTACGGTTATAAATCGTAACGTGCGCCCCGACAAATGTCATAGCTGCTACGATTGCTCGCGAAACTCCGCCCGCTCCTAACACAGCCACTCGCTTATCTTTAAGCTCCGATGCCTCAAGTCCGCCGACACATCTAAGCGACTCCAAAACTCCTATATAATCGGTATTATATCCCGCAAGATTTCCGTCAGGCAAAAATACAATCGTATTAACAGCTCCGATTTTTTCCGCCAACACATCAACCTTATAGCTGTTTGCCTTCAAATAATCAATCGCATTTGTCTTATGGGGAATCGTAACACTCAAACCGATAAAATCATATTCGGGACGTTCTCGAATAAAATCCAAAAATGTCGCAAAACTCGTATAATCACCCGACACATCAAAACGCAAATATACAGCGTTCAGATTCATCGTGTCATACGCTCTATTATGCATTACCGGTGATAACGAATGTCCGATAGGATGCCCGACAACTCCAGCTAATTTTGTCTGCCGATTCAATCTATTCCAATTATACTCCTTTTTAAGCTCTTCGATTGTTAATTGCCCGGGAGCAGCCGACTTATCTTTTCGAACAGATGCAAAAGTAATTTCCGCACCAAATTTACCCGCTAATATGCGAGACATAATGCCCAATTCACCCATTCCTATCGCAATCGTAGCTTTATCTGCATTATCAAGCAAATCGAGTATATAAAAATTTTCACAAATATTATTTACTTTACATGCAACTTTAACGACATCCGCATAATCACTCTTTCCTATCCGCTTCGCTATATCTTCCAAATAATAAGGCGTTGCTTCAAAATCGTGAAACGAAAGAATAAGCTTTACATCTCTGCTTGCAGAATTGCTATTTCTTATTTCCTCGATTGCTTTTATGAATAACTCCTTACACTCCGCATCAGCCTGCTCCCAACGTCGATGTTCCATATCGACATAATCGCCGCCTAATTCTATTGCTTTCGCCAATATCTTTAGCTGCTCCTCCACGCTACCGACAAACCTGCCTCCTTCGCTAACATGCCTAAGAGTCCATATCACGGGCAACTTTACACATTCAAGCAATTTCGCATATTCACGCAACCCAAATGAATCGCTATCCGAAACAAGATAATCAAGCCGAATCTCAACAGCATCCGCCCCGCTCGACTGTGCACATTCAATATCACTTATTGCCTGTTCAATCGTCTCCGCAACAATACAAGCTGTCAACTTTGTCATACACAATGCCATACACGAAAACCTTATTTATCAATCAAAAATAAAGCTAATTCTGCCAATTCATTTTCGAGAGACTCGAGCAAGATAACGATTGATAGCTGACAGATACGCTTTAGCTGACGCTTCAATAATATCGGTACTGATGCCCTTCCCGTTAAATTTTATCCCTTCTATTTCTATCTCGACACGAACTTCGCCCTGAGCATCTTTGCCCTTCGTTATCGCACGAATCTGATAATCGAGTAATTTTGCTTGTACGCCTGTTATACGCTGAATTGCAGAATAAATAGCATCTACGGGGCCATCGCCCGTAGCTGCATCTTGAACAACTTCACCGTCAGACTTAGCAAGCCTAATCGTAGCTGTCGGAATTACTCCTGTCCCTGCTGTTGTCTGAAGAGATTCTAATCGCCAAATAACACTCGTACTTGCACTCAATTCATCAATAATAGCTTCCAAATCCTCATCAAAAATTTCCTTTTTTTTGTCCGCTAATATCTTAAACTGTTCAAACGCTTTTTCTATTTGCTCGTCCGTCAAATTAACATATCCCAAATGAGTAAGCCTTTCTCGAAAGGCATGCCTGCCGCTATGCTTGCCAAGCACAAGTTTGCTTTCGGGAATGCCTACATCTTCAGGCTTCATTATCTCATATGTGCTCGCTTCCGCCAATACGCCGTGCTGATGAATCCCTGCTTCGTGAGCAAAAGCATTTTCGCCAACAATAGCTTTATTACGCTGAACCGAAATACCCGTAAGAGTCGAAACCAAACGCGACGTTGGAAATAATCGCGCCGTATTAATATTCGTCCTCAATCCGTAATGATCATTCCTAACTTTAAGAGCCATCACAAATTCTTCAAGCGAACAATTTCCCGCACGTTCGCCAAGACCGTTTATTGTACACTCAACCTGCCTGGCGCCCGCTTTAACCGCTGCTAATGAGTTAGCAACCGCCAACCCCAAATCGTTATGACAATGCACACTGATTACCGCTTCGCCTATATTGGGAACTTTTTCCTTGAGCATTGAAATTATCCATGAAAAATGATCCGGAACGGCATAGCCAACCGTATCGGGAATATTCACCGTTGACGCTCCAGCTTCGATAACAGCTGAAACAACTTCTGCCAAAAACGAAGGCTCTGTCCGTGAAGCATCTTCCGGGCTAAATTCAACATCGTCAACAAGGCTTCTTGCAAATTTCGTTAACTCGACTGACATCTTCAATATTTCTTCACGGGCACGTTTGAGCTTATATTTCATATGAATTTCACTTGTTGCACAAAACAAATGAATTCGCGGACGAATAGCTCCCTTGAGTGCATCTGCTGCTGCCTGAACATCTTTTTCAATTGAACGCGCCAAACCTGCAACGGTACAATTTTTAATAATACTCGAGACAGCTTGAACAGCTTCAAAATCTCCGGGAGAGGCAATAGGAAACCCCGCCTCTATAATATCAACTTTAAGCTGCTCTAACGCCTTTGCTATTTCGATTTTCTCCTGAGTATTCAACGATGCCCCGGGCGATTGCTCACCGTCTCTCAGCGTCGTATCAAAAATTTTAACAACTTCCTGCCTATCATGTTCTCTATTAGATGACATTACGCGCTTCTCCGTACATTACAATAAATCATAAAATAAAAAAGCCCTACGATTTTACTCGCAGGGCTACGATTTAACAAGTCCGATTTATTTTATCGCCCTACGAAAAGCGCACGAATAGCAATAAAGCTAATAATAGCTCATATGCAAAAATTGCTCTTTTCGCAGGGTTATTTGACATATCTTCAAAACCTTCTTTCACTTAATTCTACATCGACACTTTCATAAGTCAACTATTAAAAATTCTTTACGTCGAAAATCCCGTATCCGATTGTCCCTCTTGAGTTTCCACATTCATTTGATTCACATCACCTTGAGATGGAGACGATGATTCTGACACTTGTTCCGCTTCCGGA
>CAZKNI010000025.1:0-2720 GCA_964554055.1 uncultured Phycisphaerae bacterium
ATTAGTTCTTTCTTTGCCATGTTATATTTCTACTTTTCATTTATGTAATTATTATGTTTTTCAGATGTTATGTTTTCAGCAAATTGATTAAAAGTTGTAAAGCTTTTTTGTGTTATATATTCCTTTAGCAAATTTATAATATAATCGGATACCGAGTCTTCGGGGATAATAGCTATTTGCTTTGCTAAGGTTGAATTATCGCTATGTGTTTTGCCTGCTAATTTTATGATATAATAATATTTAATTTTGTTGTTTATTTTTTTCTTACAGCCAATTAAGCCTATTGACGAGATGTTTGTTCTGCCACATGAATTTAAACAGCCACTTATATTGATTGTAATGTCTGATAATTCGGATAAAGGTAAATTACATTCGGATAATTTCTGCCAAATATCAGCTGATATCTTTTGCGATTGGCAGATGCCAAGTGTGCAAGTTGTTGCACCTACACAAGAAATAATGTTGCTATAAATTTTTGGATATGATATTTGTGAAAATATTTTATTTATTTCTGCCCGGAATGCTTTTTCGAGTGAGTATTTTATCCCTCTGAATATTATATTTTGTGTATTGGTTGCAGTTATGTAACCGATATTATATTCCCGCGATATTTTGAGTATATTTATTAATTTATTAGCATCAATATTGCCCAAAAATAATGGAACCGTAAAGTCCGTATTGGTTGTGTGATTAATAATATCTGAAAGTTTACAGTTGAGTTTCTTGACTCTATTATAGATTTCTTCAGGATTTAGATTTGCCTTAATTTTGTCTTTTTCTTTCCGGTATAATTTATGAAATTTTGTTTGTCCTAATGTGTTAACTAAAAATCTTAATCTTGCTTTATTCCGTTTTACTCGTGTTCCTAACTTACAAAAAATAGATTTTATTGCTTCTATGGCAAAAACGATTTGAATAGCTGGAATAAAATTCTCAATTTCATAGCCTATTTTGCTGTTTGCTCCCAATCCGCCACCCGAGTAAACGGAAAAGCCGCATTCATTATTTTGCCTTTTAGCTATAAGTCCTATGTCGGCAACGCAAGCTCCTGCACAATCATGTTTACATCCCGAGAGGGCTATTTTTAGCTTTCTTGGCAAATTATATGATGTTTGTTGAGCTAATAAAAATTCCGTTAATCCAATAGCATATGGATACAAATTGAATTGACATCGCAAGCAATTGTTGCACGTTGTTATGTTTCGTATCGTATCGCCACAGCCTGCCCAACTACTTAGATCAATTTTGTGTAATTTTTTTATTAGCTCATATGTTTCTGTAAGCTTAAGTTGATGTAGCTGAATATTTTGTCTCGTTGTAAAATGCAATTTGCCATTGCCATATTTTTGAGAGAGTATTGCAACGGACATTAATTGTTTAGTTGTAATAATCCCTCCTGGCAGCCTGATTCTTATCATAAAATTTTCGTTCTGGCGTTCTTTGTATATTCCCCATTGGGTATGTACAGGTTTGAGTCTTGAATAATCAATTTTCCTTTGTTCAAACTCAGTTATTTGTTTTGCAAATAAATCCAATTTAGGGTCTAATTTATTACTTAATCTGTGTTTCATAAGTTTCACATTGAGAATTTGTAAAAATACTTTTGCGTTATACGTTAAGGGTATTATCTTTCCGCAATGGCAATTTTAACGGGCGAGTGTGAATTCCACATTCTCCGCCACACTTGCTTGTGCCAATCCATCTGCCAGCACGTTCGTCTTTGCCTATGGAAATCTTGGTGCAAGGTTTACACCCTAAACTTCTGTAGCCTTCGGCGTACAGAGGATTTACGGGTACTTTATATATCGCTAAATATTGCCAGATTTCTCTTTCATACCAAATAAGAATCGGATTCAACTTTATTAAGTCTTCGTCTTTTTCTTCTATTTCCTTAAAATCGGTACGAGTTCTTCCTTCTGTACATCTCAGTCCTGTAATCCAACATTTTACGTTCATTTCTTCTATTGCTTGGCGGGTAGGTGCGACTTTTAACAAATCGCAACATCTGTCAGGATTTGTTTTATACAACTCGTTAGCAATAGGAATATCATTTTTATATATTTTTAGCTGAGGATACTTTTGCACTGTTTCATTCATGAAATTAATCGTTTCTTTTGGTTTGAAACGCGTTGTTACGATAAATCCCTTAATGTTTGTCGAGATTTTCATTGCAAGGTCCCAAACGACGCAAGAGTCTTTTCCGAGACTGTTGGCAACAACAAGATTTTCGCCATATTGTTTATAGGCATCACCTATCAATTCAAGTGAGCGTTCTACCTTTTGAGCAAAATTGAGATTCTCCACCAAAAATTTTATATTTTGTGATTTACTCGTAATTGTCATAATTATGCTCCTCTCTTTTGTCTTGATGATTTTTTAAATGTTATTATAAACACATTTTAATTTGCTGTTAGATATTGCCTTAAGAGTGATTAATTTGATTTTGAACGTTTGATAATAAGTTTCGCTACCTTTCGACCAGATAATAACATTCCCCCGAAAATAGGCCCCATTCGTGGCCCGCCGTAAGCAGCTGGGACACTCATGCCGGTTAGCCAAAGGTTCGGATATATTTCTCCCGTATGCTCAACAGTAAATTGTTCCGCTTCGTATGCTTCCATAGGCCCTTCACAAGGAAATTCTTTTCTTATGGATTTATCCAATAGCTCACGTTTTAATAAAAGTTTTACAAGTTCCATATCATGTCCTGTTCCGTCTAT
>CAZKNI010000026.1:0-5763 GCA_964554055.1 uncultured Phycisphaerae bacterium
GCTGCGAGCGAGCAATCGGTTTCGGTTACCGATAATATCTGGTATTGTCCGACGCCTATGGGGGCGTATCTCATCGTGCAAGAATTAGATAACAAAGGAACGGGAATAATTCAAATAGGATATCGCAGCACAGCGGACGGGAATTTCCGCTGGAATAAAATTCTCGGTCGGGCAAATTCCGCTGTTAGCTTAAAGGAAGATGTTTTTATTGCTTTCGATGACGGTCTGATTTTTAAATTCGGTAAAACGAAATTTCAGTTGCCAAAATTGCCCGAAAATGAGACGAGCATTACTCTTGTAGCTGATAACGAGTCGGGAATGCTGTTAGCATTAACAAAAATTAAAATTTCTTCAAAGAGAAAATCCGAAAAGAGTAAAATTGTTGCAAGTTCTTGGCGGATATATGAATATTCCTCTGGCAAATGGAAACAGCTTGGGCAATTGCCAATGTCGTTGACGTCTAAGATTTATCCGAAAATATTAATTGTGGATGGCAAGATTGAGTTATATGCTATTGTTTCTGCGGGTCAAATCGTGCGTTGGGATTATGAGAGGGCTGAAACTCTCGAAGCTACAAGAGATAAGAATAGCAGCAATTACAATATTTGGAGAAAAAAGGCTACATATAGCGTTCCCAAATCGACAGAAAAAATATATCCGTTATATACAGCTGGCACGCGGATATTGATTGGCACAAACTCAATGGCAGCGGCAAGATGTGTTTATATCTATCAAATAAGTGATGCTGCAGGCGTTGCAAGTAAAAACCTCAAACAGTTTGGGCCCCTGAAATATGATACGGGAAATGACGGGATTTTATCAGTTCCGGTTAATATAGCGGTATCAGCGGAAGCGGACAGGATTGTAATAAGCTATTTCGATGAGCAGACAAAGCAAATCAAACTTTCAAAATGGTCTTTGCAGGGAAAATATCTTGGGAAGGACGAAACGATAAATCCGATGACATATTCGATGCCGCAACAAGAGCCGTCGATATTGTTTACGATATTGATGATAGCTGTCGTAATGTTTGCTATTTTTACTCGCGGAGCAGGAGGAGTAGCCCCTGCTGAATTGCCTGAAAATGTTTTGTTGGCTTCGTATTGGCGGAGAGCATTGAGCTTTGTAATAGATTTTTTCCCAATTTCATTTTTTGCCTCTCTTTTTTGGTATGAGCATTTCAAGTCGTTACAAATTTCCGGTGATTTTCTCGAATCAATTGAAATAATGCAATCTGACCCGCAGATGTATTATATGACGATTATCGTTACAACAATTTATATCGTTTATTGCTCCGCAATGGAAGCCAAGTTTGGCTGGACATTGGGAAAATATATCTTGCGTATGCAGGTTAGGCAGGCTAATGAGCCTGAGCTTTCAGCGACCGTAAAGCAAGCATTATTACGTAATATCACAAAATTTCTCGAGCTTTCATTTGTTCCGTTGCTTTTTATAATGATGCTTACTCGTACAAGGCAGCGTCTTGGCGATTTGATTGCAAGAACAATTGTCGTACAGTTTCGTTCCGGTTTTGAGCAACAAAACAAATTTCCAAATCGGGAAAGTCAAGTTGGGGAGCAAGAAGATGAAGATAAGGAACAGGCAGACTAAAAGGAATGTTTAACGATGAGTAATGCAAATGTAAAACAGGTTTTCGACATTTTGCTCACAATAACAGAACAGGCAAAGAAATTGGGAGTGTTGTTTGCAGATGCGCGTGCACTTGCCGGTGCAAGTTCTTCGATTATCGTACAAGACCGAAAAGCGGAAAAGATGTTTTATAGTGAAGGCAACGGAATAGCTGTTCGTGTGCTTGTTGACGGAGCATGGGGCTTTGCTAGCTGCGATGGATTTGATATCGGAACAGTTTCTAATTGTCTGGAGGAAGCTATTGCCCTTGCCAAAAAATCCGCTCCGGTCGTTTCCGATCCCGCTGCGGTGTGTCCGTCGGAGATAATAGCTGATCATGTCGAGCTTACGGGAAAATACGAAATAGAGCAGATATCGCTTTCTGACAAACAGAAAAAATGTCTTGCTCTCGAAGAATCGGCACTTAAAGCGGGCGAAGGTAAAATTGTCAACTCAATTGTATCTTATAGCGACGGTTTTCGACATCAATGGGTTGTTAACACGGAAGGAACACGAGTATACAGCAAAGTTATTCGTGCCCGCGTAAGCTGTCAAGTTACAGCATTAGAGGGTGATGTTCGTCAGCGTAATTATCAGGTTTTAGGTCATCAGGGCGGCCCGGAAATATTGATGGATATCGAACCGGAACAATTATCGGTGAAAGCTGCTAAGAAAGTTCTCAGTCAGCTTAAAGCCAAAAAAGCTCCAGCTGGCGAATATCCGGTAATTTTTCATCCTACGATAAGCGGACTTTTAGCACATGAAGCTTTGGGACATAATGCTGAAGCGGATGCTATTTGGTCGGGGCAATCTATTTTGCAGGGTAGAATAGGCGAGAGAATAGCGAGTGAGCTTGTTACGATTATTGACGATGCGACAATTCCCGGAAAGTTTGGCTCGGAACCTTTCGATAGCGAAGGAATGAGAACATGCGAGCGTGTAATCGTAAAAAACGGTATCTTCGTCGAGCCATTACATTGCTTGGAGACAGCTGCTAAATTTAACACAAGAACGAATGGCTGCGGAAGAGCACAGGATTATCATAACATTCCGTTGTGCCGAATGAGTAACACATTCTTTGCTCCCGGAAAATCCGGTTTGGAAGAAATGATAAAAGGAATAGATAAAGGTATTTATTTGCGTGAAGGGCATGAAGGATATGTGTATCCCGAACGTGGACAATTTCTTTGCCATGCGTCAGAAGCACAAATGATAGAACACGGAAAGCTGGGCGAGCCTCTTCGCGATGTGAGTGTTTCGGGATTAATTCTTGAAACGCTAATGAATATCGATATGATTGGCAGCGATTTCGAAATGATATTTCCGGGCACTTGCGGAAAAGGCGGGCAGGGTGTCCCGACCGATTGCGGAGGCCCTCATCTGAGAGTAAGCAAAATGGTTGTAGGAGGCATTGGGTAAATATGAGCGTTAATCAAAGAGAACAATATAAGCAGATAGAAAATCCTGAACAGTTTATTCCTCAAGCTCAAAAAATTGTCGAATTGGCTAAAAGCAAAGGTGCAGATTTTGCAGATGCCGTTATATCGCTCGGAAAGGACATTTCAATAGGAATAGAGAAAAGCTCTATTAAGTCAACAGAAGTGGCATGGGGAAAATCGCTTTCCATACGCGTTTTTATCAATGGCGGATTGGGATATGTTTCTGCCAGCGATGTTGAAGAAGGGAAAATGGAAGATTTGATAGATAAAGCTATTGAGCTTGCTAAAATTGCAACGCCCGACCCTGATTTTGTTGCTTTGCCGTCACCGTCTCACCCGAAATACGTTCCCGCTACTTTCGACGACAAAATTCTTTACGTTACGCCCGAACGTGCAATTCAATGGGCACTCGAAAATATCAAACAATCTCAATCGATAGATAAAGATGTAATTATAAGTGGCGATGTCGGATTAACTGTTTCATCCGCTGTCCTTGCAAGCTCAACCGGAATTGCAATTGCGAAAAAATCAACGAGTATTCATATAGGCTTTTTTAATGTTGTTCGAGACGATGAAGGAATCGGAAGCTTTGCGGATCACGACAGCGCAAAATTCTTAGAAGATTTTCAGCCTGACGGATTGTCAGCGAGAGTTACAGAACGTGCTGTTAAATATAAAAAACAAAAAAAAGCTGGAACATTTGAAGCAACCCTTGTATTAGCTCCGCAAGCAACATTCAGCTTGATGCATACCCTTGCTAGGCTCGCCAGTGCCGAAGCAATTCAGCGTAATCGCAGCTTATTTTCAGACAAGCTCAACAAAAAAATTGCAAACTCAGCTTTGACCTTAATAGACGACGGCTTGATTGATAAAGGGCTTTCGTCGAGTTGCTATGATGGCGAGGGTGCGTCTCGCAGAAAAGTTACAATCGTTGATTCGGGGATATTTGCAGGACAGTTACACAACAGCTATACAGCTAACAAAGCGAAAACCGAGAATACGGGTCATGGCCAACGTAATGGAGGAATCAGTCCGTCTAACTTGCAAATTATTCCCGGGGAAAAGTCCGCTAAAGAAATTATTTCCGAGATAGAAAATGGGGTTTATCTCGAACTTGGCGGATTAAGCCCCGACCCTGTTAGCGGAGACATATCGACAAATCTGGATTTTGCATTCAAAATAGAAAAAGGTGAGTTAGCCTATCCAATAGCAAACGCAATGATAGCTGGCAATTTACTTGAGTTGTTAAGTAATATTGACGCTATAAGCAGCGATTACAGATATGAGCCAGGCAATATAATGCCAACTGTCAGAATACGGAATGTCCAAATCTCTTCCGGTGAATAACAAAAATCCGTATTTTTATGTTTGTATTATAGATTATTGTGAAGCAATTGTTGTTAGCGCGCCTGTTCCCGATGTATCATTGACAGCGCCGTCTTCATCATATTGTGTGATAAAGATATCTTTGCCTCCGTCCGATATAAGAGTTGCCTGATTAGCCTCTCCTTGTCCGAAAACAGCTCTCGAAGAAAAATATCCTGTTATTGTAAGCAGCTGAGAGTTTGCCGTTGTATATATCGCTAATCCTAAACCCGAATCATACGAATCGCCTCCTGCTCTTTTTGTCCATCTCAAATCACCCGTATTTGCAGCGAAGCGGGCGATAAATATATCGTTTTGTCCCGATGAGCTGAGAATCGTTTGAGTTGGCGATTTACCGAAAGTAACATTTCCGTAAAACTCTCCGACAACAGCTACGGAGCTATCCGAGAGAATCTTGACGTTCCTTCCCGTTTCCGCCAGCGTTCCACCTGCACTCGTTGCCCACAAAAGTGTTCCGTCTCCGTTATATTTGGCAATGAAAATGTCTTCTGCGCCTACATTGGACAGTCTTGTTTCATAATATTCACTTTTGCCAAAGATAGCTGTAGAAGACGAAAAGCTTCCCGTAATGGCTAACGTTCCGTCAGACGATGAGTCAATGGCATATCCTATATCGTCGGAAGTGCCTCCCGCCCGTTTTGCCCATACAAGAGAGCCGTCAAGATAATAATATTTAGCTATGAATATATCTTTTCCGCCTTCCGAGTTCAATGTAATAGGTGTTGTAGAGCCGCCACTGAAATTAGCTGACCCCTGAAAATATCCTGTTACCGTAATATATCCGTTGCTATAAGCAACGCTGTGTGCAGCGTCGTTCAGATAATTGTCGCCGGCTTTATATGCCCAAACAGGCACACCCGATGAATCATATCTTGCTATAAAAATATCCTCGGCGCTGTACGCGTCTAATATAATTACATTTGATGTTCCCGTTCCAAATGTGATTGTATTTCCGAATTTTCCGACGATAACGGAAGAGTTGTCGGGCAATGCGACGACATCTGTGCTAGCATTATAACTCTCGCTTGCGGTAGCGGCAACAACCCAAGCCAGCGTTCCGTCTGCGTTATATCTTGCAAGAAACACATCGGCGCCTAAAGGAGCAGGAAAACTTGTTTCGTTCGTTTGTCCGGCGCCAAATGTAATATTGTTGCTAAAATATCCCGTAACAACAAATGAGTCATCGGGAAATACGCTTACACTTGTTGCAGCTTCATTTCCGCTGCTTAAAGGATGTTTGACCCATAATAATTGACTGTCCGAGCTGTATTTAGCGATGAATATATCGTTGCCGCCCGCAGCTGTCAGT
>CAZKNI010000027.1:0-7269 GCA_964554055.1 uncultured Phycisphaerae bacterium
GTATGATTATTTGGGAACAAATTTGGTACACGTTGATTTTTCGAGGGTTAATTTGAATGAAAGAGTACCCGTGAATGTTCCCGTTGTTCTTCGCGGTACACCTGCCGGTGTTCAAGCAGGCGGAATGTTACAGCAACTTCAAATGGAAATAGAACTTGAATGTCTTGTTACGGATATCCCCGAACAATTAAAGGTTAGCGTTACCGGTCTTGAGATAGGCCAATCGCTGCATGCAAGCGATATTGAGTTACCTTCCGGCGCTAAACTTTTGACGGACCCCGATGTTGTGATTGCTCAGGTTACGGAACTCGCAGAGGAAGCTGAAGAACAGCAGGAAGAAGAGCTGGCAGAAGCATCTGAGCCTGAAGTGATTGGAAAGGGCAAAGAAGCGGAAGAAGAGCAACAGGAAGAATAATCGATAATTGTCGATACAATCGTAATTGAAAAAATATTATGTTCATTATTACAGGCTTGGGAAATCCGGGCGAACAATATGCAGGTACGAGGCATAATGTCGGATTTATGGTGATAAATCTGTTAGCTAAACGTTGGCAGATTGAAATAAATAAAAGAAAATTCAATAGCAGAACCGGTGTTGGCTTGATTAAAAATCATCAGGTTTTATTGCAAAAGCCCGTAACGTTTATGAACAATTCGGGTTTAGCTGTTCGACAAGCGTTGGATTTTTATAAGCTTGTACCGGAAGATATTTTGATAATTTATGATGATATGGATTTGCGACTGGGTCAGCTGCGAATACGTACTCAAGGCTCAGCTGGCGGGCATAAAGGTTTGGCTAGTGTAATCAGCCATCTTGGCACGGATAAAATTTCACGTGTGAGAATTGGAATAGGTGCTCCGCCAACGGGGCAAAATGCAGTTGATTACGTGCTTTCTCGATTTACATCGGAAGAGATGCCTATTATCAACGAGGCTATAAGTAAGGCAGCAGATGCAGTCGAGTATATATTGGAATATGGATATAACAAGGCAATGGATAAATTTAATGTTAATAAACAGGACGAATAAACGTAAAGTAACTTTATTGTAAGGAGCAAAAAATTGGACGTTAAACGCATTTATGAAGCAATGTTTCTTTTTGATACTGTAACGGGTAATAATTCGGAAAAGGTTACCGAAATTATTAATCGCTTGATGGAGCGCTCAAACAGTGAACTCATTTCACAAGTAAAATGGGATGAGCGCAGGCTTGCTTATGAGATTCAAGGACATAAGCGAGGCGTATATGTCCTTGCGTTTTTTAGGACATCTCCTGAAAGCATAGAGCAAATCGAGCGGGATATTCGACTTAGCGACGATGTGCTCAGAGTGTTGATACTTAAGAGAGATAAGATTACAGAAGAGCAGATACAGGAAATTTCGGAGCAGGCCAAGTCAGCTTATACTCCCGAGGAAGACAGCTCGGTAGAAGCTGAGTTGCCGGACGAAGAAGAATTGACGCCGATAGCGTTAGAAGTTACGGAAACAAGCGAGACATCGGAATCAGCAGGGGAGCTTGTTGCGGAGTCGAGCCAAGCAGAGCAAGCGTCTTCTGCAGATGAATCGGAAGAGCAAAAAACAGAATAGATAAAATTTTTATTATAGGAGCCTTTATAATGGCTAATTACAATAAGGTGATATTAGCTGGAAACTTGACACGCGACCCTCAGCTGACGTATTTGCCATCGAGTACGCCCGTCGTAGAATTCGGAATGGCTATTAACAGATATTGGACGGGGCAAGATGGCCAAAGGCGTGATGAAACTTGCTTCATTGATATGCGAGCTTACGGTAAACAAGCGGAAACGATAAGCCAGTATATGGCTAAAGGCAGAGCGATGTTGATTGAAGGACGCTTACAGCTGCAACAATGGGTTGCTCAAGACGGAACGAAACGAAGCAAGCATATTGTAATCGTTGAAAATTTCCAGTTTCTCGGAAACGCTGGAAATAGCACGCAAGGTGTTTCAAATACGTCTGCAGGAACAGGTTCTGCGGTGTCCAATCAGTCTGTCGAGGCACCGGCGGAGGAAGATATTTCGCAAGTTCCGCCAAGCGATGACGATATTCCGTTTTGATGAAAGTTGAAGTTTTTAATAAAAGCTTTATGTAAGTGTGAGTTAGTTTATTTCGTAATTATCGGGTTGATTGTAAAGAAATATAGGTTTTAAAAATTTCGTTTGGAGAGATAAATATGGCAAAGAATAAAAAAAAGAAATTCAGGGAGATTCTGAAGTGCAGGTTTTGTAGGGACAAGGTTGAAGAAATCGATTACAAAGATATTCATTTGTTGCAGAAGCTTGTAACGACACAGGGAAAACTTTACAGCAGAAAACGTTCGGGTAACTGTGCAAAACACCAAAAACAAGCACAAAGAGCGCTCAAACGTGCAAGATTTATGGCTTTAATGCCGTATGTAGCAGGGTAAATCGTTACTCGAAATAATGTAATTTCAATTTGTGAAATCTTAAAAGATATTTAACGAAAAAATAATGGAGAGATTATTATGCGTAAATTATTGCTTCGAACAGATGTGCCTCATTTGGGTTTTGTAGGCGATATCGTAGAAGTTAAAGACGGTTATGCGAGAAATTATTTAATTCCTCAAAATTTAGCTGTCGAGCCAACGCCCGACAATATCAAGCGAATTGAGGAAGAAAAGAAAATAATCGAAGCTAAAAGAGCGGAAGAGCTGAAAGCAAAGAAGGCTCTGGCAGAACGGATTAACGGAATGGAAATCACAATTGTCGCTAATGCCAATGAACAGGGACATTTGTTCGGTTCTGTCGGACCAAAAGAAATAGCTGACGAGCTGATGAAAGAAGGGTATAATATAGACGCTCAGGATATAAAACTTGACGAGCATATCAAATTAGTTGACAAATATGAAGTGGCGATAGAGCTTGCACCGGAAGCGACAGCAACAATTACCGTATGGGTAAGCCCCGCAAAGGAACAGTCAAATAGCGATGGCCAAGAGGAAAGCTAATAACAATAAGTCCGATGTAAACGACGTTTCAGGAACGATAAGCCCCGAACGTCAGCCTCCTTATTCGATAAGCGATGAGCTGAGCGTTTTAGGGGCGATGCTCCTGAGTAAAGAAGCTATCGGACAAGTCATTCCTATAATTAAGAATTCCGAATATTTCTTTCTGCCCGCCAACCGTATCATTTTCGAGGCGTTGCTCGACTTATATATGCAGAATATTCCCCCCGACCCTCAGCTATTGAAAAATCAGCTTAAGAAAAGAGAAGCCCTTGAGCAGATAGGGGGGGCAGCGTATATTGCAAAAATTCTCTCTGCTGTTCCGTCTGCAGCTAACGTAGAATATTACGCTTATAACGTTCGAGACAAATATATTCTGCGAAAATTAATTAACGTTTGTAATGAGACACTTAGCGAAGCTTTCTCCGATGCTTTCGATGCCAAAGAGGTCATAGAAAACGCAGAGAAGAGAATTTTTCAAATCACGGAAGACCGTATTTCCGAGGGTCCCGAGCATCTTAAAGACTTTTTAGAGGAAACTTTTAGGCAGCTTGAGGAACGGGAAGGGCATTATATAACCGGCCTTGCTACAGGATTTACCGAACTCGACGATTTAACAAGCGGATTGCAAAACGGTGAATTGATAATTATTGCCGCTCGTCCGTCGATGGGAAAAACGTCTTTGGGCGTAAATATCGCTGAGCACATAAGCGTAGAAGAAAACAAGCCTGTTGCTTTCTTTTCGCTTGAGATGTCGAAACAGCAAGTTGTTCAGCGTCTCTTATGTTCGCGTGCCAAAGTAGATTCTCATCGTTTGCGACGAAATATGTTAAGCGATGAAGACATCGCGAAACTTCATCGCGCATGCGATGTGCTTCGCGATGCGCCATTATATATTGACGATACGCCGGGAATGTCTATACTCGAGCTTCGGTCGAAAGCAAGGCTGATGAAGCTTCGCGAAGACATATCCGCTGTTTTTGTAGATTATCTTCAGCTGCTGCGAAATCCCGGTGCGGAATCTCGTCAACAGGAAATTTCTCAAATTTCTCAAGGCTTAAAAGCGCTTGCTCGCGAGTTGAATATTCCGGTTGTCGCATTGGCTCAGCTGAACAGGGGCGTAGAAGGCAGAGAAAGTAAACGCCCACGTATGAGCGATTTGCGAGAAAGCGGAAGCATCGAACAAGAAGCTGATTTGATTATGTTGATTCATCGCGAGGATTATTATCGAGATACCGGTGAGCAGATGTCGGACGATACGTTCGGCAAAGCTGAAATTATCATTGCCAAACAGCGTAACGGTCCAATCGGAACGGTCGAAGTGCAATTCGACCGAAAACATACAAGATTTAACAATCTGGCTCATATTGCGGACGATATGCAAGCGTATATTCCGACGAGTGATAATAATCAGGTTCCTTTTTAATAAACAATAATATTTTGTACAAAATTTGTTAATGGACAACAAGCAATCAAAACAACATTTTCTTACACCTCATATTCTTCATAGCGGTGCTCAATTAGCTGAGAACATAAAAGCAAAAGCATTATTTGTCTATCTTGAGCTTATCGATGACCCTACATTGCTTAAAGAGATTAAGCTAAATAATACATCGTTGATTCTCGTTGTAAAAAATCCGACCTATCAAAAACTTGCAAACACGCTTGGCTTTAAAAGTATAAGCGTTCCTCAAGTTTCGCTAAGTCGAATGGGACTGATAAAAACATCCGTTCTTATTGCATTTAGCCAGCGTATGTTAGACAGAGAAGATTCTTTTATTTTTATTGTAGGCCCAGCTGACGGTCAACTCGATACAATTATGGTTATGCAAGTCGGCCATGAGTGGGAAATTTTCCAATCCGTAGATCAGCCTAAGCTGACGGAACATATTAAACGCATTGTGTTTCAGCGTGTTTTGACTATTGCTCTTGAATTAGCTTCGGAAGGGAGAGAAGGCAAGCCTGTCGGAACGATTTTTGTTTTGGGAGATGATAAAAACGTGATGCAATATTGCAAACAAATCATCCTAAATCCCTTCAAGGGGTATCCGGAAAGCGAACGCAATGTTCTTGACGATAATATGAAAGAAACGATAAAAAATTTCGCTACTCTTGACGGCGCATTTATTATAAAAGGAAACGGGGTAATTGTTTCTGCCGGAACCTATCTCAAGGGTGTCAAAGTTCTCGATAATCTGCCACAAGGCCTCGGCGCAAGACACGCTTCAGCAGCGGGAATTACGTCAGCTACGAAATCGATAGCTATAACAATAAGCGAATCAACCGGAACGGTGAGAATTTGGCGACGAGGCGAGATGATTACCGAAATAGAAAAGCCAACGCCTATACCTCATCACAACAACACATCTACCGAGCAATAAATTATTGCAATACATACTGTCTCACCGGGATGCCTTCGGTACACTGTCAGCCGCCTCCTTCGCTCTTCGGGCTCATTCCTCGCAATGACATTGTTCAGCTCTGTGCGAAAGCGGAAAGTGCAAATTGTCGCATTTTTATTAAAATTGCAAAACGAAATATATAAGCATATTAGAATATTCGAATATGCTTATATATGAATATAATCAGCGGGTTTTGGCGACATTATGTTATGAATCAGCGACAATCAGCGTTGACGAAAATCGCTCGTTTGATGCGATTATTAAGAAAATAGGCTTGTCGCTGACGAAGATTCGTCAGCGACAAGCCTATCAGCTCTTAAATTCTCTCGCGTAAATATGACAGCTTTTTGTGTCTTTCGAAAACGATAATCTATTCGCAGGCCAAAGCCTGTTTTTGCTCGTGGCATCCTTTGCGTTTTTTATGTTGCGTGATGTTATACATTCCAATATAGCAATGTAGCGAAGATTGATATAATCTGCGCAAGCTACGCTGATTTCACATGTTCCGGGAAAATTAGCTCATTTCTCTCAGATTAACTTGCTCGGAAAGGCCCAGCTGTTAATAAAAGTTTTGTCTTTATCAAATTAATCTAAAATCAATTTTTCGAAAAACAATGCTTTAGCTAAATATGAATTGATTTTAGATTATAGCGAGAAAAAACTGTTGTATAAATGTTGTATGAAGCTTATTTCTAATCTTTCGTTTGAAGGATATTTGTCTAAGAGATTTTATAACAGGAAGTTAAGCACTCGGGGTGACTGGATTTGAACCAGCGACCTCTGCGTCCCGAACGCAGCGCTCTATCCAAGCTGAGCTACACCCCGCAATGTCATCTATCTGTATATTTGATATTTGCACTTTATGTTTTCTCTATGCATATTCCCAAAGTGTAAAGTATATCAAAGCTTCATTCCGATATCAAGCGAATTAGCTTAGCATTATCCTGACGCCGAGAGATATCAAGACAAGTCCGCCAATAAGTTCGGCGCGAAAGCCTAACATTCGCCCGAAATGCTTGCCTATGATTAGCCCCGTAATAGACATAAAAGCTGTAGCAACAGTTAACATTAGAGCAGGTAAAATGATAGCTGACCGTAATAATCCCAAACTTCCTCCTACCGCGAGGGCATCAATACTTGTCGCAATCGATAAAACAAGTAAAGCTAATCCCTTTGATATGTCTTTGTCTTGTGTAGCGGGATTACGGACTTGTGATTCCCAAATCATTTTGACTCCTATTGCAATTAATAAAGAGCTTGCAGCTATTTCGGCGTAACTGTTAAGATGATGGCCTATCAATCCGCCAAAATACCAGCCCGCTACTAAAAGCATGACCTGAAAAATCGTAAAAGATGAGCTAACTCTGAAAATCATACGCGGCGTAATTGACTTGCTTGCTAATGAGATTGTTCCCGAAATAGCAAAGCTATCCATCGTCAGTCCCAATGCTATCATCAGAATATTGAACATATCGAAAGAGTCTATTTGAGTTCGGAAATAGCTTGCTTAAGAGCTTGTTGTTTTGCTTTCAGCTCTTCCAACCTTTGCTTGTGTTCTTCGATAATGTGAGCGGGCGCTTTACTAATGAAATTTTCATTTGCCAATCTTGCTTGTGAGCGTTCTATGTGTCGAGTAACTTCACCTAACTCTTTTTGTAATCTGTTTTTTTCCTCTTCGATATCAATCAATTCGGACAGTGGAATTGCAAGCTCAATCGAATTTCCGTGCGTATCGGTGAATACTTTCACCGAGCTTCCCGTAGGCAGGGGGGCATCGGTTGCGAGATATTCGATTTTTTCAACTTTTGCCAATTCGCACATTGTCTTTTCAGCTGAAGAAAATATTTCTTGCCATAGATTATTGCATCTTATAAAAGCTTG
>CAZKNI010000028.1:0-3707 GCA_964554055.1 uncultured Phycisphaerae bacterium
GCCAGATTCAATCTCCAATATACGTTTAAGAGCTTCCAAAACTTTATCAGACCCCTTAACATGGCAGGCTGTTCCCCTGCAAACCTGAATATGATATTTTCCTATCGGATGAAATCTAAACTGATTATAAAACGTTGCCACGCCATAAACTTTACTTGTAGGCAATCCTAAATGCCTGCCTACAATTATCATTGCCTCGCGAGAAAGATACCCGCATCGCTCTTGTATCTCTTGTAATATCGGAATAAGAGAATCTCTCTGAGCTTCCGGATACCCTTGCAAGATTTTCTCGACAATTATCTGCTTTTCATTTTCCTTCTTTACTGTATCTGACACTTGTATTTCTCCTGCCATCGAATTAACTCCAATTGCAAACAATCTATATCAACACTCATACAATATCTTTCTCTTCCGGGCTGTTCCTGCGCCTTCGCAATTTTAGCAAATATGACAATTTCGAATTTACAATTTTCGCTTCCGCACAATGTCACTGCGAGCTAGTCAAACCCTAAAACCGAAAAACGTTACATACTAAAACAAAAACCTTAATATTTAAAAATCTCAGCATTTCGGAAAAACGCCTAAAATTTAAAGTTTCAGCGTTTAGCCAACAATCTATTTATCTCATAACTCCATAACAAGCTATTACTCAAAAGGTTACGCACATTCAACATCTTAATTTGTCAATCGATTCTCAGCATTACTTACGTTAAAATTTTAACTATATATTTCGTTACAAATTTAACGCTGTTACTTATTTCACATTATACATCGGAAACTCTTTGTGTCAATATTATTTTGTCTTTTCTTAAAAAAATTCTTTGCAATATGAAATATACACCCTAAATCACTTTTTCCGAAACTCGTTTAACCTTCACACACATCATTTTCTCGCAACAATGTATTTTTAAAACAACGTCTCTTCTTTTTAAAATCAAAACATAACATCAAAAATAACTTGGCATTTCTTAAGTAAAAACATTTGCCTTCAAGAACACAAAAATATCTTTACACACATAAAACACAATTTTCAAAAACTGCAAATTTTTAAGGAATTTTTATTGATTCTCAGCGTTTTAGAATTTAGAATGTCCCTTGAAATTTTGGGTCTTTTTAATTTTGGTTGTCTTTTCATTGGAGGTATTTAACAATGGCCAAGAAAAAGAAGAAAGCAGCAAAAGCATCAAGAGAACAATTGATTATTGCTAGCAAAGTCAAAGCTTATGTAAGAGATCATAAGATGATGACAGCAAGCGATGCTATCGTCGCTCTGTCTGATCAAATTTATGACATTCTCGACAAAGCAATCGAAAGAGCTCAAGCTAACAGACGTACAACTGTTAGACCTCAGGACTTATAAAGATTGCATAAAAGCATCTCAAACCTTCTATCTTTTGAGATGCTTTTAAAATTTCTTGGAGGCAAAAACAGTAGCTGCTTTTGAGTAGCTACTGTTTTTTCTTGGAAAGTAATTAGCTGCCTTGACGAAACTTATCAGCGACAAACCTTTTCCGACAATCTTAGCAAACGAGCTTGTCCGTAATTTGTAACGCAATCACGCCAAAATTATCCGATTATACTTAACATCAAAATATATCTTGCTTTCACAATTTTAACGAATGTAATAATTAATTACGGCAATTCATTTGAGGTTTTACTCTTCATCGAATAATAGCTAGGCAATCGACTCATTACGGTTTTCAAAAACGGCTGAATCGGACTTATACGCGATTTCTTCCACAATTTTTGAATATGCCCGTTAACAAGCTCAGCATATAATTTCTGTTCTAATTTATTTCGAATCTTTTCCTGAGCGTCAATAAATGCTACTCTCTTCGCTTGCTTAAGCTCAGCCAATTTAAGGATATATATTTTTCTGCCAATGCGTATGGGGCCGCCAATTTCACCTGGCTTCAAGTTAAAAACACAATCCTCTATTTTCTTATATTTATAGCTCCCTCGAGTAATCCATCCGATGTCTCCTCCCAACTTTCCTGACGGTGATGTGGAAAATTGCTTTGCCAATTCAGAAAAATTTTCTCCAGCCCTAAGGCGTTTTAATATCATCGTCGCACGCCTTTCCGCAATAACTTCTGCTATTTGCTTCTGTTCTTTGCTAGCCTGCGACCATTTAACACCCTTAGGAAGAAACTTATCTATCTTCAACTCTATCATCAAAACATGAGCCCGCCCGGGCGTATAAAACTCTTTACGATGAGACTTGTAATATTCCCACAAATCATCCCGCGTTACAATTATTTTAGACCGAAATTTCTCACGCAAATATTGCTGTGTTAATATTTGCTTCCTCAATTGATTACGCAACACCGTCATATCCAATCCACGCTCCGATAATTGCTTCTCAAAACGAACTCGAGACCCTCCCGCTCGCTTTTTTATCATATTTTCAACCGCTTGATCTATCGCCTTCTCTACTGCCGGATTTTGTTCTTCCGATATCATGCCGGACACTTCTTCGTACAGCAGATTTTCATATATCATATCATAAATAGCACGGAGCGCAAGCTCGCGAGCCTTAACATAATACATCTTCCGATTATATTTCTGACCCGCCAATACCAAATCGGGCATTATCCTATCTATAACTTCGTCAGCCGTTATATGATTCGAATTTATCGTTAATACAGACGACTCAATCGAGTCTTTGGGACGTTGCGCTACTCCGGAATTTACATTCTTCCTTTTCTTCCCGCTGGCATTCGATTTACTTTCAATCTTCTCCGACTTGCCCTTATCTCCTTTGTCTTCCTTAACTTCAACAATACGAAACGAGCCGCAACCAACAACAAACATCAAGAATGTTGCCCAACTCCACAACAATAATTGCTTACGTCCGATAATCCTACAGCAATAAAACAATTCGACAAATGCTCCTCGCAACATATTCTTCTTCTCTATAAATATAGCGCCTATAATTATTTAATAAATATTCTCGACAATTTTGACTTCAGGAATATAATTGTAAAGCTAACGCTATATATATTAGAGAAAAAAATCAAAATAATATAATTTTTTAACCGAAGCAGGCAAATTAGCCGATTACAAATTTGCCTCAATGCAGCAACGATTTTTGTATTTATTATAGGAGAACAGAAAATGGCATCTAAAGTAAAAGCAAAAAAATCTACAACAAAAACAAAGAAAAAAACATCTACAAAATCAAATAAATCCAAAAAGAACGATTTTGAAAAATATCGACAGGAGCTATTGAAATATCGCGATGAGCTTAAAGAAGCTGTCAAAACACATGCAGCATCGCTTCCCGACACCGGAATGATAGGAGCGAGTGGCGACAGTTCCGATCATGCATCAGCCGACTTTTCTGCTGAAATGTTTGGCCTGCTCCTCGAAAAACAAGCGGGCACACTCGAAGAGGTCGAACGAGCATTACAAAAAATAGATACCGGAGAATACGGTATTTGCGAAGATTGCGGAAAACCTATTAGTGCCAAAAGACTAAAAGCCCTTCCTTGGGCAAAATATTGCATCGAATGCCAAGATAAAATCGACAAAATAGAACAGCTAAAAAGGGTAAGACGGCAATTCGACGAAGTTGCAGGATAAACGAATTGCATCTGAAAAAATTTGCTTTTATACAAAACAGGCATAGCCTGTCAATCATTAATCCCTAATCTTTTACGCTCATTATTCTACAAAGCGAACAAAATAATCGCTGTGAAAAGTCC
>CAZKNI010000029.1:0-3309 GCA_964554055.1 uncultured Phycisphaerae bacterium
CCGGAGAGATATCCGGACCCTACCATTGAACAATATTCACCACTACTAAAATCTGCACCGTTGTTAGTCAGGTCGTTTCCATTGCCCGATTCATCCGCACCGTCAACGTCCATACTGTAAAATGCAGAATACCCGCCTACAGGACATACCGTTGACGAAAAAGATTGACCGACGAAACCTATGCTTGCTACTAAACCTATCATTAACATTGTTTTGACCTTGTTCATAATTTATCTCCTTTCCATATAAAAACACAAACTGATTCTCATAAACCTTTTCTTGAAGCGAACTCAAACAAATTATCGCTTATGTAATTCCGTAAATCCACAATTCCCATTGTGTCATTGTATTCCTCCTTTCTTTTTAAAAAGGATTTTGTTTTTACCACAAATACCACTTTCCACCTGCTATCCAATATGACCACTCAATCGCTTTGGTCTTTGACCATTGTAAATTCCAGCCGTGAAACCCTACTACAGTGATTCCGTCAACGTGTCCGTCGATAAACAATTCGTTGTTAAACCCCATAGCAAAAGGACCTGCTGAGACTACCTTCGCATGATTTATCTCCCAATTCCACAGACCGCTAAGAAAAAAAATATCACTTGCAAGAACAGGATTTGGGTCACCATCGTCTGTCGGGCGAACAGGCCCCCATATCCATTGTCCTGAAGTACCACTCCACAGGTCAGGATTTTTATCTCTTGACATATAAGCGTAAGAAATATTTGAAAACGCAGGATAGCCCGACCCGGACGGAATATACCAACTCAAAATCTTAACGGATGGGCAGGAGAAGATATTATTATTTTGGAAGTACTTACTCCACGGAACCGATGTGTTATAATAATTTAACGTATTAAGTCGCTGCAGTGAACCGGTATCGTTGTAAACTATCGGAAAATAATCGTTGTTGTCTATTGCGTAGGAATATGCGCTTGTCCCTATCTGATGTAAATTGCTGGCACATAGCGTTCGCTTGGCTTGTTCACGAGCTGATTGTAGAGCGGGCAGGAGTATCGCGACTAATACCGCTATTATCGCTACTACCACCAAAAGCTCTATTAAAGTGAAACTATGTAAACCATTAAAAATTCTGTTACGATTAGACATTTCCTCTCTCCATATTACAGCGTCCGGTCGTTTTGCGAATGATAAGTCTGGTCGGTATATGCTCATGGACTATATCCGTCTGCCTATGAAACACCTGGTTAAGAAGAATCTGTCCGCAACGCTTACCTATAACGTCTAATGGGTTGTCAATCGTGGTTAACCCTAATATGTTATCATCATCAGCAGCTCGTTCTTCGAGATTATCATAGCCGAGCACCGATATATCATAGCCTGGCTCGAGTCCCTTCTCACGCAATGCGTCTATTACTCCAAAAGCTATCAAATCGTTTTGGCAAAAATACGCAGTAGCTAATGGCTGAGACTCTATGTGCTTAAGGAAGGTCTTCTTCGCAATCTCCCGCCATTGATATTCACTTGAACGAGGGTCCTTGCCTGAAAGGTATACCTGAGCTTCCTCCCTAAGCGGAAGGCTGTTTTCGAACAAGACACTTACAAATTGAATATGCCTATAAAACTGTTTAAGTCCGACAAATCCAAAATGAGTATGTCCTAAGTTCTTCAGATGCCTGACCGCTTGCCTAATCCCGAGAAGCGAATGAGCAACAACGGTATTGAGACCCAATTCTTCATCTTGGGGTTCTATGCTGACGTGAGGTGTCTTATTGGTAAGTATAAGCTTTGCCAACTCCGTATCAGCTGTGCCCGTTAATAACAAAATACCATCACAAAAGTCCGGACTGGAAAGCAAATCCCTAAAAGTTTCTTGTTTGGTAAGTTCCTCGAAAAACACAAGACTTAAACGGAAATTATCTCTTCGCAGAACCTGCTCCATTGATTTGTACATTTGCGAAAAGGAAAGTGTTGTAAGTGCTTCTGAACCTTGAAATAGCCTGTTAACCGGAATTACAAAATTGTGAGCGAGTTTTGCCCCTGCTTGTTTAGTTAAGTTCAAGTTAAAACCAAGCTTAACTCTTACGCTGTCTATTTTTTCTCTGGTTTCCGGTTTGAGTTTAAGCGTAGGGTCGCCATTAAGATATCTTGATACCGTTCCTTTGGATAATCCCACATGTTTTGCGATTTCAGTAACGCCTACAGCCATGTTTTCTCCTATCAATGAATGTAATAACTTCTGCAAAATGCATTTTTTGCGCCATTGCGAGTTCCATCGGAGCATGGCAATCTAACGCCTTCGCTTCGCTCGCAATGACATTGCGAGTGCTTTGAAATCATATTTTGCAGAAATCTTTAAGTATATAGTAAACAGTTTAGTAAAGTTTACTAAACTGTTTACTGTTTGTCAAGGGAGAAATCGAAAAAATCTTTAGCCCAGCCCGCATTTTTCACACATTTCAAATCTTAGCTAATTTTTCGGGCGTCAATTAGCAGGCACAGCCTGTTTTTGCTCGTGGCGAGAGACGCTGCAACAATGAAAATCATTCCCCGCGAATAAGCTTAAAAACAACGAAACGTTTCTCGCAGGCACGGGCACAGCCCGATTTTGCGCTTTCGCGTTGAGGCATGATGCAATGAGCAAACTTTATTGGAGCGAGTAACGCTGTGATGCGAATCAATCATCAATCTCTTCATCCTGTTTTTGCTCGTGGCGAAAGATGATGCGACAGCGAAAATTATTCTCCGCGAACGGGCTTTGAAATAACGAAACATTTTTCGCAGGCACGGGCACAGCCCGAGAACTCCGCAAGGCGTCATTGCGAGGAATGAGCCCGAAGGGCGAATGACGTGGCAATCTCATCGCCGACAAACGTAATAGATTGCTTCGCTCCGCCTAACAGCTTCGCTCGCAATGACATTGTTCAGCAGCGAAAATCGCTCCCCGCGAATAAACTTAAAAGCAACAAAACATCTTTCACAGGCACGGGCACAGCCCGATTTTGCTCGCGACGAAAGATGCTGCGACGATGTAAATTGCTTTTCCGCGAACAGGCTTAAAACAAAATGAATCACATTTCGCAGGCACAGCCAATCAGATAAAATCCAAAATACGTGAAAAATGCAAGCTAATTCTTAAGATTTTGCAGATAGACATACCGTATTTCTTTAGCAAAAGCTGATATATATCTTGCGGTAAGTTTTATTTTCTTTTTATTCGCCAGGTTAGCTTTCGAGAGTAGTTTTTTAGTGAGGAGTTGATATTTTTGTCTATTCATTTGCTTCAAGCATAGCAATATTTTTGCATCTTGAATTCCTGCTCGCAGTGCCTCCCAACGAATAGAC
>CAZKNI010000030.1:0-5200 GCA_964554055.1 uncultured Phycisphaerae bacterium
TATCCCGCACCCGTTATCGACAACGCGAATCAGCTTAGAACCGCCCTGCTCGATATACACCTCAATTCGAGTCGCGCCAGCGTCTATTGCATTTTCCACAAGCTCTTTAACAATGCTCGCGGGCCTCTCGATACACTCGCCCGCCGCTATCTTATTTATCAAATGAACGGGAAGCTGTCTTATCCTTTCCATAAATTCCGTTTCCTCAACCTATTAGTCTGCCAATACCTATTATTCCTTCCGAACGATATGTATTACCCGATAACTCATCAAACAATTCGCAAAAATCGCCTATCATTCGCTCGACACAAAATTTCGATTTCACTTTCTCCCTCGCATTAGCAATCACTTCTTTACGCAAATCAGCATGCTCCATCACGTAAATAAGCTTTCCTGCCAACGATTCCGGGTCAAGCGGATGATAAAAAAATCCCGTCTTCCCGTCTTCTATCAGCTCGTCCATACTCCCTATCACATTCGAGACAACAACAGCTCCTGCCGCCATCGATTGTATCGCCACTAAAGAAAGACACTCCTGATATTCGCTACATATACACACAATATCTATCCCGGGCAAAAGCTCATGCAAATCATCACGATGACCTATAAACGACAAAAACTGACCTTGAAGCTCACTCTCTTGCACCAGCTGCCTAACACTCTCACGATTAGGGCCATCACCTATTATAAAAAAATGAACATCTCGACGATTCGCAACAACTTTTTTCGCTGACTCTATAAAAATATCATGCCGTTTACTCCTACGAAGATTTGCTATCATTGCAATCGCTGTCACATTCTCATCCGCCAAACCTAATTTCGCTCTCGCTTTATCGCGCCATTGAGGATGTTCAAATCTATCAATTCTAATCCCGTTACCTATCACGGATATTCTCCCCCCACGTCCCTTATCTCGCCACATTATACATCTTTTATGCCTCTCCCCCAACGCAACAACCCTATCGACAAGCGGAAACAAAACACGAGTCGCCAATTCAAATTCGGAATATCTTTCCTGAGAATAAGTATGAGACCAAACAACAACTTTTATTCCCGCCAATTTACCCGCCAACGACGACCAAAACATACGATTTCCACCGGAACCGACCGCAACAATAACCTTAACGTTCTCACGCCTGATTATCTCGAGCATCCGCCACAAAACGACAACATCATACCTATCACGCAACAAACGCTGATATACTTTTATTCCCGCTTGCTCGAATTGCTCATGCATAACTCCCGCCAAACGCAAGCACGCAACAATCGGACGATATTTTCCTCCTTCGCGAAGCCCTTCCGCCAAATCAAACAACACATGCTCCGCTCCACCGTGACGAAGCTCGTTAATAACAAACATTATCCCTATGTGCTTTGAGTTCGATGACGACATAACATTAACACAAATCGATATATACCCGCCAGCAATCCCTTAATCTGGCTAACATGAAATTTACTGTTGCCCACAAACGCAAACAACGTTTCCGTGCATATCAGTATAACAACATTATATCCAATCAACAACCATTCACCCGCGCCGAGCTTTCCAATCTTATTATTTATATACAAATAATTAAATCCGGTTTCACATCCGTACCGAAATCCGTCAACCCTGCCGGCAGGCTCACTGTAATGCCTAACAAACAACGAGTTTATACGCCCGATACAACCTATCTTTCCCAGCCGAATCGAAACTTCTTTATCTTCGCCAACAGCACTTATTCCTAATTCTTCGTCAAATCCCCCGATATCTTCCAGCGACTCTTTCCTTATCAACATCGACCCGCCTTGCAAAAAACGATTAACACGGCAATATCCCAATTCCCTAACACTCTCGGGCAAACGCCTACAACGATAAAATCGCAGCCCAACTTTCCACAAACCTGCCACCGAATAACAAAATTCTATCACACGCCTGCCCGCCCGGTCCATCGCACATTCTTCTATCGGAAAATCAATTGCCACAATCTCATTATCCCTATCGCTCAAAAAAACCTTTTTCGCAAATTCCAATCCGAGACTCGGCAATTCCGCATCGTCATCTAAAAACTGTATAACATCTCCGATTGCAATCCGCCAACCGATATTACGAGACCGAGTCAATCCCCTTTCCGCTCCCCCCTTCCGAATATAATTCCATTTAACGCCTCTCCCTTCTACAAGCAAACGAACTTCATCTATAAATCCCTCTTCCAAGCTACCGTCATCGACAACAATTATCTCTATTGGCAAAACGCTCTGCCTAAGACAGCTCTCAATCGCTCCTCTAAGCCTTAACGGGCGATTATACGTACATATTACAACAGATATATCCATTCATTATTTCCATTGCTATCGATTCACCTGCTCTTCCGTCTGCGACTTATGAACAGCTCCGCGAATCCCCTCCATACGATAATATCCCTTGACACCGAGATATGCAAAACATATAGCGAACACAACAACATCAACAAAAACAGCATAACGAGTCCGCATGAATATCGCTATCGATAACCCTATAATAGCAAATATTCCCGAAAGAACATAATTTATCACAACCGTCCGTTTAAGCGACATCCCCCTATCTATCATTTGATCATAAATATGCCCCCTATCGGACTTCAACAAAGGCCTATGATTCAATGCCCGCCTGATAAGAGCGGTCGCCGTATCTAATATTGGCAATCCGAATATCACAATAGAGGCGAACCACCAACGAGGATTTTTGGTCGAAAACAATATCATCATCGACGCTATCACAAATCCCAAAAATACGCTTCCCGCATCTCCCAAAAATATTCTCGCCGGATGTTTATTAAATAGCAAAAATCCAAGACACGCACCCGCCAAAGACATACCTATAATTATCCGAACAGGGTCCAACACAGGCTCAGTATCCCATGTAGCCAAATGAAGAGCCAAACACAAAAATCCAAATGTAATTATTGCCGATACACCCGCACACAAACCGTCCAATCCGTCTATTAAATTCAACGAATTACTCGCTCCCAAAACAAAAAATAACACAATCGCATATTCAAATATCTCACAAATTACAGGATTTATCTCTAACCCGAAAACTTTTAAAAACACCGACAAATTCGGCTTTATATTCCCGGCAAACAAAAATACCGAACACAATGCCTGACCCAGCAGTTTTTGCCACGGCTTAATATCCTTTATATCATCTATCAACCCTATTATGCACGCCAACAATGCCCCTCCACAAATTGCGGATATAACACGCAACTCGAGCCAAAATGATTCCGAATGCCATAATAAAAATATCCCTACAACACTCCCGATTAAAAATGCAAATGTTACCGCTACTCCTCCCAAATACGCTGTAGGCCTTTTATGAGTCTTTACAGACTCATCGGGAATATCCAAAATCCCAAATCGAAATGCCGCTTTTCTCGCTATTGGCGTTACCGCAACCGAAACAACAAACGATACGAGCAAAACAATCCAATACCTGCTAAGCCACTCTTCTATCGACGTTCCGGGGCCAACAATCGGAAACAGAGAAATTCCTAACATAAACACCTGCCTTTTCATTAAAAGCGAAATTCATTATTTTAACGAAACTTATCTGCCAGCTTATCTCTCACGCACCAGACAGCCTCGTCATAACGAAGCATATACAGCCCGTCCTGCCAGCCATCTTTTTTTATTATAAGTTTCTTCCCCGTCAACTCCGAAATGACCCATTTGGGAAACTTCGCACCTGCTCGAATACTCAGTGGAACTCCCCCGCCGAACCGAGGATTGATTTCTATAAACTTAAGCTCTTTTTGATGCGTCAAAAAGCACTGAATCGTAATAACTCCGGGACCCGCGCCTAACACTTCAACCAATCTGCTGACTTCAGAAATAAGCCTGCTGTCTTTACACGTCAATGCTTTCGACACCTCGCCAGCTCTAACCTGTATCCGCTTACGAGGAACAACAGACCTCACTCTCATCTTAAAATCAACATAAACATCGCAAGTATACTCCTGACCGTCTATATATTCTTGAACGAGACAATGAGGAATTTTATTGCCAAAATATTTTAAATCCCCCCTATTATACGCTATCGCATTACCCCTCGAAGCCGACCCGTCCCAAGGCTTAAGAAATACCGGATAACGAATTTCTTTTTTCTTCACCCTCCTAAGCTCTTCCGTCCAAGGGCTTCCAAAGCCGTTTGCACACAAAAACTCATACGTTTTACGTTTATCCTGACAAATCTCGATAACTTCGGGAGACGAAACCAAAACATAAGTCCCAACATCAACAAACTTTTCTTTATTCAACGACAACGTCTTCAATTCCGTATCTATCGTCGGCACAAGAACATCTATTCTATGCTTGCGACAAATATCAAGTAACTGCTCCACATATCTTTTCGTTGCTATCGGAACAGACACATAACGCTTATCACACACATATAATCCGGGCGAGAGGGCGTCACTGTCTGTACCCACAATCATACTTTTAAAACCCAATTCCCCTGCCGCCCGACGAAACAATTCGACGAGGGCAACCCTTCTCCCCACACAAGTAAATAAAATATTTATTCTCCCTTTACGCATCAATTAACTCCCTTCATACCCGTTCCCAAAAACTATTTCCATTGCCGAATGAGTTCTCTCAACGCAAAAAACAAACACAACCTGTTACCCTCGTTCAAGGTCCGCTACCGTTCCCACATTCGCAGGCCTAAGCTTCCTATTTATTCTCTTTAAAAATCCGCAAAGTGTCCTCTTCGGGCCGATTTCCACAAAATTGTCAATACCCGATTCTATTAGCTTGCTCATCGACTTCGACCAATACGTACTCGACGTAAGCTGTTTTGCCAAACTCGAACGAATTTCTTCCTCCGACTCATAGCTTGCACAATCAACATTTGAAATCACAGGCACCGTAGGTTTCTTAATTTCCGTTTCATTTAACATCGCCCGTAATTTTTCCGCTGCAGGCTCCATTAAAGGCGAATGAAACGCTCCCGCAACATCAAGCACAACAACTTTCATTGCGCCTGCCTCCTCAGCGAGTTTAGACGCTCGTTCACACGCACTCTTATCACCGGAAACAACAACCTGACCGGGACAATTAAAATTCGCCGCTACAAGAACATCGTCTCCGCGTGCCTGTTCACATATTTCCAAAACCTTATCATCTTCGAGTCCGATTATCGATATCATTGCCCCGTCACTCGCATCTGCAGCTTCTTGCA